>NZ_JAUBRB010000011.1:0-138643 GCF_036701585.1 Microcoleus sp. POL10_C6
AGTTGATACGACTCCAACCGATACCAGTGAACCGACGATCATTCAAGCTAAATTTGTTTCACCGAATACTCCACCGAGTTTGGATGGTGAAGGAGGCAGTCAAGATTTAACTGGATTTCCTAATATAAAACTGCTGGCGAATGCGGAAGACCTAACTCCCCAGCCCCCTTCCCTACGAGGGAATGGGGAGCTGGAAAGTCCCTTTATGCAAGAGGGAGTATTGGAAAGCCTATCTCTACGAGGGAAGGAGGAGACGGAAAGTCCTTTTCTAAAAGGGAAGAGGGAGTCAGAAAGTCCCTCTTCTAAAATAAGAGGGGTTGGGGAGGGGTCACAGTTAATCGATCGCCAAGAGATTCCCATTGTTTATCTTCACAGTAAACAAGCTGAGGAGGTAAATTCTCAAATGAGTTACTCAACAACAAATGCGATCGCAGCTATCCGGTCATCGACAATCTTATCAACAATTTCATCGATAAGTCGATCGCAGCCACTGCCAAAAGTCTTTGCGATTCCAGCAACGCTTAACCCTTCGTCAGAATTGCAAGAACCGCTGGTGTTTACCCAACCACCAGTCACACCGCAATCCGCAGCCAAACCCGCAATACAAACAGATGAATCGAGTCATCCCTCAAATTCTGCTTTTGGAGAGAGCAATAGTCAAATATCTAATTCCCAAGTTCCCAATTCAAATTCAAATTTTCCACCTTCAATGCACCAGGAAACTAACTCGGCTCAGCCAGTTAATATTAATGTGTTAGCCGATAAAATAGAGCGGAAACTGATGCGAAAGCTAATGGTTGAAAATGAGCGAAGAGGACGAAAATCATGGAGTTAGCCAAACTCAAAATTTATGTCGAGCAAAAATATCCTGAATTCGATAAGCCCAATCCTATTGAAGCACTTTTCAATCCGAATCGTATTGAAATTAGTAAAATGGGATGGCAACAAGGGATTGGAGGAAATTTAGTACCGACAAATAGATCGGCAACACTAAGCCTGGAGTTATTTTTTGATACCAGTTTACCCGCACCAAAATCGACGGGGTTTAGTTTGCTGCAACCTTCGCTAAAAGATATCGGCTTATCCTTATTACCAGGTTTACCAAAACTCACAATTCCGAGAGATGTTCGAGACTATACAAAACGCATTTATCAACTCACACAGAAGAGAGGCGACTTAGACCAACGACCGCCAATTTGTCAATTAGTTTGGGGTAAACATACCGTTTTATTTCAAGGTGTTCTCACGCAATTAACGAAAACTTTTACGAAGTTTTTGGCTGATGGAACTCCCGTCAGAGCGACATTACGCTGTTCGTTTGAAGAGTGGGAACCGCCAGCAACCACACAGAAAAAAATTAATCCAATTGATGACCCGGTTCGCGTGGTAAAGCGAGGTGAAACGTTAAGTAGTATTGCTGCTGAAGAATATAACGACCCAAATTTGTGGCGAATTATTGCAGTGATTAACAAAATTGATAAACCCCGACAACTGATTCCAGGACAGCGGTTGACAGTTCCGCCACTTCCATTTAATCGATAGCTGTTATCTATCACTTTCTCGCTTTTCAAGATTGCAATTATAGATCGGATATTTTGGCTTATGGTTGGACTCAGAAATGCTCAGGAACTTGCGCCTAAACTTGATATCATTGTCAATGGCTCTCAATTAGCTTTAGACGAGAAATTTGCCATTCAGAAAGTTGAAATTTCTGAAGAGATCGGCACATTGGGGATGTTCGAGATCGAGATGGTGATCTGGGACTTGGCTAAGAATAAGGTGAGTGGGATCGATAACGATGTATTCGATATGGGGACTCGGGTAGAACTGCAATTGGGATATGGCAATCAATTAGAGACAGTAATAGTTGGAGAAATTACCGGATTAGAGGCTGAATTCGCCCAAAATTCTGTTCCGACAATGGTTGTTAGAGGTCACGATTTGGGACATCGGTTGATGCGGGGAAGCAAAACGCGATCGTTCATGAAAATGAAAGATAGTGCCATTATCGAACAAATTGCGAGGGATGCTGGATTATCGGTTCAAGCTGAAGATACTAAAGTAAAGCTTGACTATGTTTTACAACACAATCAAACCGATCTAGAATTTATTCAAGGTCGAGCAAAACGACTGGGATATGAAATTTTTTTTGATAAAAAAGTCCTGAAATTTAGAGCAACAAAAAATGAGGCAGGAAAAATATTTACCCTTAAATATCCCGACGATGTTGTAGAATTATCTGCGAGGCTCAGTACGCTAGGACAAGCTGGAAAAGTTGAAATTCGGGCTTGGGATATGCAGGATAAAAAGCAAATCCGCGATAATGTGATCGTCGATAACCAACGCAGTGGAATGGGAAAGATAATTGGTTCGATGGCAGTTACACGGGAATTCGGTCGGGTAACGCAAGGCATCGTGACCCAACCCATTCGGAATAAGGAAGAAGCGAAACAAATTGCTGTAGGGCAATTTAATGAAATGGCATTGAGCTATATTACAGGTGAAGGAACCTGTAGGGGTCGAACGGACTTGCGGATGGGAAAAACAATCGAAATTACGAATATCGGTCAGCGATTTAGCGGGCTGTATTACGTAACAGCCACAACTCATACTTATTCGCGTGAAGGAGGGTATCAAACGAAGTTTATAGTTAAGAGAAATGCGAATAATTTGTAATGTAAGAAATGGAGCAAAAACAATGTTAGGAATGAGTTTGCTGTCTAATGCGTTGAGTGAAATGGATCGAGAGGACCGCTTTTATGGCGTGACGATCGCCGAAGTGACAAATAATAAAGATGAAGGAAAATTGGGGCGAGTGAAAGTTAAATTTCCTTGGCTTTCCGATACAGATGAAAGCTTTTGGGCACGGGTTCTAACGCCCATGGCTGGGGGCGATCGCGGAATTTATTTTTTACCCGAAGTTGGCGATGAAGTGCTGGTCGCATTCGAGCATGGGAATATCGAATTTCCCTACATTTTGGGTGCGCTGTGGAATGGCAAAGATAAACCACCTGAGACAAATGAAGATGGCAAGAATAATAAAAGAACGATTAAATCTCGCAGTGGTCATACCATTACGTTAGATGATACAGATGGAGAAGAAAAAATTGAGATTTTTGACAAGTCTAAAAAGAATAGTATTGTCGTGAACACAAAGGAGAATACCATTACTATTTCAGCCGAGGCCGATATCACTATTCAGTCTAGTAACGGAAAACTGATTTTGAGTGGAAAAGAGATTCAGCTTGATTCTAAGGGAGATGTAAAAATTAAGGCGAGTCAAAATATGAATATTGAAGCGGGGCCACAATTAGATATCAAAGGAAAGATGGTGAACATTAATTAATGCAGTAGGGCGAGCCTCTCGCTCGCGTCTAAATCAAATTAGAGCGATAAATTAACCAGGAGAAAGAACAATGGGAAAACCTGTAGCTAGACAAGGAGATATGGTCACAACCTCTTGCCTTCATAAAGTAAAAGGTCAACCTCCAGGCGCACCGCCACCGCCTCAAGTTATGGCACCTTTACCGCATCCATTTAACGCAAATATCGAGCAAAATCTCAGTACAACGGTGAAGATTGGTGGGAAATTTGTAGCGCTGCAGGGCAGTCAAGGAAAAGCGAGCGCACACCCTCCTTTACCCATACCGGGAACAGCGCCATTGGGATATGTCAGTCCGCCCAATAATCAAGCAGAAATTACGCAAGGTAGTACCTCGGTTAAGATTCAAGGAAAACCCGTCGCTCGCATTGGCGATCCCGTTAAAACTTGTAGCGAAGGGCCTCCCCCTCATGGTGTTATTTTACCAGGTCCCGGTTCTCCCGCTCGGGTTTTTATTGGAGGATAGTTTATAGTTAATAGTTGAGAAATCTACAGTGATAAACACTAATTACTGATTACCTATTACTAATTAGAAAATTATGAGCGGTGATTTTTTAGGAGTGGGATGGACATTCCCAGTTACGTTAGATAAAAACAGCCATCACGTCGTCATGGCAAAGTATGATGAATGCGTTCGTCAGTCGATTTGGATGATTCTCGGTACTGCCAAAGGAGAACGGGTAATGCGTCCGGATTTTGGGTGTGGCATTCATGATTTGGTGTTTGCCGATAATAGTGCAGCCGCGATCGGACAAATTGTCAGCGATGTGCGTCAATCTTTATTGGAATGGGAGCCGCGAATTGATGTCTTAGAGGTGGATGTCAATTCCGAGCCTAATCAGCCAAATCAACTGTTAATTCAGATCAATTACCAAGTCCGAACCACAAATAATCGATTTAATTTGGTTTATCCCTTTTATGTTAGCTAAGGATTAGAGAGAGTAAATTATGTCTGTGCCGCCCAAAATTGACAATCGGACGTATAACGATATTGTCGAGCAAACGGTGAAGCTTGCTGCTGAGAAGTGCGCGTGGCAGCAAGGGGATTCTCCACCGGATGCAGGTAAGGCGCTGATTCGGATTTTTGGTCGGATGGCCACCTTGGTGATCGATCGCCTCAATCGTGTTCCCGAGAAAAATTTTCTCGCCTTCCTCGACTTAATCGGTACGCAAATTCAACCGCCACAACCGGCACGAGTACCGCTGACATTTTTTCTGGCCCAGGGGAGCCCGGGCGATACCTTTGTCCCCGCCGGAACGCAGGTAGCAGCAACGACGGCAGAAGGACAGATGGAAGAAGTCGTATTCGAGACGGAACGGGATTTAGTGGTGACGACGGCGCAATTGAAAGTGGCGATCGTCCGACAGCCGAATAAGCTGGATAACAATCAAAATAAACGAGATTACTATAGTGACTATACTTTGCAAGCCACAGGGGGAGTCGCAGGCGAACAAAACCCGGTATTTCCCGCCTTTGAAGCAACAACTGAGATCGAGCATTTCCTCTATCTCGCGTATGACAACCTAACTTCCCTCCCCGGTAAGAAAGCTGTCACCTTAACGTTTAATGCTGCTAATGCTACCGAAACCGCCAAACTGCAAAAACTGTTTTCCCAGTGGAGTTACTGGGATGGGGAAACCTGGCAACTTCTGAACCCGCTACTGTCTGAAACCATCGGTCCAACGACGGTAAAAGCGAAGATTTCCTCATTACCAGCAATCCAACCGCAGACTGTGAATGCGATTGAGGCGCGATGGTTGCGCGTATCGTTGGATGGCAGCCAGCAGGAGATGACTGCGTTACCTAACATCGATCACATCCAAGTCAGCGAAACCCAGCTTGCGCCTGACTCCTGCCTGTTTAACGTTAGCCCGATCGATCTGAGCAAAGACTTTTACCCTTTCGGCGAACAACCCCGCTTTAACGATACCTTCTATATCGCCCACGACGAGGCATTCTCGCAGCCGAAAGCAACGGTAACGCTCTCCGTGAAGCTCAGCGACGGAATCCTCCCCAGAACCGATGGTGGCGTGCAATTGGTGTGGGAAACCTGGGACGGTAGTAGCTGGTATGATCTTCTTGACACCAGCAAGAGCAACTCGGATCCTGCTAGCAGATTCCTTGCTGGCGGCGACGTGAAACTCACCCTCCCCACCACCGTCGCACCCGCTGAAATCAATGGAGAAAGCCATTACTGGCTGCGCGTTCGTATCCTCAACGGCAACTACGGAACCTCAGCAGCGGCGAATCAATCGGCTGTATTTGCCACTCTCAGCGAAGACGCAAAGGCGAATCAAAAGTGCTTAAAAGTCAACAGCGTTCGCGGTTTCATACCTGGAGATTCGATTCAAATTCTCAGTGCGACTCCCATTGATGCTAGCGTCAGCAGCATTGACTCTGCCACCACTCTCATCCTGGAAAAAAGCCTTGAAACCGCGCATCCTGCCGGAACACTAATTTCCGTTACCTCGACCAGTTCGGGAATTCAGCCACCTTCGGTGAAGTCGCTGACCCTTGAGTATACCTACTCCAGTACGCCGCCACTCGCCCATTGCCTGACGTATAACAATTTTAAGTACAACGATTTCACGAAATACACCCTCGATGGAGTTCAGAACGAACCCAAGAGCTTTACCCCATTTGTCCACAATCCAGATCCCCATCCTGCCCTGTATTTAGGCTTCGATCGCCCTTTTGCCAATCGCCCGATCGCCCTTTACTTCCAAGTTGAACCGCCTCAGCCGGAAGAAGTTGGGATTGGAACAAACTCCAGCGATCGCAAACCCGTACAGCTCGTTTGGGAATACGGCAGCAGCAACACCTCAGATTGGGTGCGTCTGGGGGTAGAAGATGAAACCCAAGCCTTTGCCGATCGCGGATTGATTCGATTTATCGCGCCCCCAGATTGGGCAAAACGGGCTGAATTTGGAGTCGAATTTTACTGGCTGCGGGTACGTTGGGAAGCGGGCGAGTTTCGCGCTAAACCCCGCCTGCGCCGAGTGTTGACGAATACCATCTGGGCAAGTCAGACCAACACGATCGCGGGCGAACTCCTCGGTTCGGGCAATGGCAATCCCCAGCAGGTCGTCCGCACCGCGCAAGTTCCCATTCTCCTAGGTCAACGCCTGGAGGTGCGGGAACGGGAAATGCCCTCACTGGAAGAACAGGCGGCGATCGAACGAGAGGAAGGCAAGGATGCACTGACCGTTGTCCGGACGGGGGAAGGAGAAACCCAGGATATAGAAGCGGTCTGGGTGCGCTGGCATGAAGTGACGGATTTCTACGAGTCAAGACCGCGCGATCGCCATTACACGGTAGATCGGCTGACGGGTGCAATCTACTTTGGCAACGGGCAAAACGGCGCAATGCCGCCCCAAGGACGCAACAACATCCGCCTCTCTTACCGCACCGGAGGCGGGCAGCAAGGCAATCTCCCCGCCCAAACAGTCACGCAACTCAAAACCACCGTACCCTATGTCGATGGAGTGACGAACTTAGAAGCGGCAGGCGGTGGAGGCGATCGAGAGTCGATGGCGCAGGTACAAGAACGCGGACCGAAAATTCTGCGCCACGGGGGGAAAGCCGTCACCGTCCAAGATTTCGAGGATTTGGTCTATGAAGCCTCTACCGAAGTGGCGCGGGTGAAGGCGATCGTTCCGGAATTCGACCCTCTCGATCCCAACTTGTGGTTAAACCCGCAGGATAAGAATTTTATTAATTTGAACAAACACCAAGAGGTCAACGTGCGCGATCGCGGGAAAGTCACACTTCTGATCTTGCCGTACAGTACCGCCGCCCAGCCAACCCCCACTCTTGCCCTGATCGATCGCGTCCGGGACTACATTCAGGCGCGGTGTTCCCCCACCGTCGATCTGCTCGTCGCCGCCCCCCAATGGCGAAAAATCTCGGTCACAGCCGAACTTGTCTCCACCTCGCTCGATGTGACGGATGCCGTCCGGATAGCTGCTCAAAGCCACATAGAGCGCTTCCTGCACCCCCTAACCGGAGGCACACAAGGAGGGGGATGGGCGTTCGGTCGAGAACCGCACCTCTCCGATATTTATGCCTTACTCGAATCGATCGCGGGAGTCGATCACATTCGTTCCCTTGCCCTAGTCGAATCGATCCTGGGAGTCGATCGCATTCTTCCTCTACAAATTGGGGACGGAGAATCGGACACACAAAACACACTCTCAAAAGATCGGTTTTTAATCTACTCGGGGAAGCATCAAATCACTGTGAAATAAATGCCCAAAGCCCAATTCCCAAAACCCAATTCCCAAAACCCAATAAAAAAATGCTCCCCTTACCTAATTTAGATGACCGTTCCTATGACGACCTGGTAGAACAGGCGCGATCGCTCATTTCTGTCGAGTGTCCAGAGTGGACTGACCACAATCCCAGCGATACGGGCATTATCCTCATCGAGTTACTGGCTTGGTTGACGGAGATGACGCTGTATCAGGTCGATCAAGTTACGGATAAAAATATCGAAACGTTTCTCGGTTTGCTAAATCCCCTAGAAAACGGCAAACCTTGGACTTTAAAAGAGAGTGCAACGCACGAATCGGCGGCACGAGAAGCGGCACAGAAAATGGCAACTCGCCAAACCATTGTCGAGTTGCGGCAACGCTACCGTGCGGTGACGATCGAGGATTTCGAGCAATTGTTGCTGGAGGACTGGAATCGATCGCATCCCGATCGAATCGTCAAACGGGCGCGATGTTTACCTCAGCGCAACCTGGAAGCTACCAGTCTTAACGATCGATACTCACCCGGACACGTCAGCGTCGTCGTCATCCCCCATACACCCTTAGCAACGCAACCCAAGCTACGAGAGGATTTATGGGCATTTATCGACAAACGGCGCTTACTGACAACGCAACATCACATCGTCGATCCGAAATATATCCCACTGAAAATTAGGGCGCGGCTGTATTTAGAAGATGGGGCGCAACCGAAGAATATTCGCAAAAAAGCGATCGGCGAGGTGGAAGATTTCTTCAATCCGCTATCTTCTGGATCGTACTGGGAGGGTAAGGGTTTGCCATTCGGTCAGAATATTTATATTTCGGATTTGTATCACTTATTCGATCGAATTCCGGGTGTGGATTTTGTCGAAGGAGTGACATTAGTTGTATCGGGTGAGGGTTCCGTTTTGACAGGATTGACTCAGAAAATTGACCCCAAAGGTGCGCTGCGAAATCGTCTTTCGGTGGAAAACACGCAAGGTTTTGCTGTCGGCGCTCCCATTTGGCTTGACCCTAGCAGCTGCGATCGAGAAGAAGCCACAATTCAAGCGACCGATGCAACCGCAAAAACAGTGACTTGCGATCGATCGTTCAATAAATATCACGAAGTTGGAACGTTGGTAGCAAGGTTGAGTCAGCAACATACGGATCGGCAAGAATTGGCTATAGATAATAGTTTAATTGGCCTCAATCTGGATGACCATGAGTTAGTAGCGATCGAAGTTGACGAAACAAGTTTTACAATCATGGAGCGTTTGGGCAATGACGAATGGCGATTGATCGACTTGAGGAGCGAATCATGAACAGTAGTTATCAACAGTATCTTCCCGCAATCCTGCAAAGGGATGACTTTTTGGGTGAGTTTCTGCTGGCATTCGAGCGAATTCTCAGCGGCTTACCGAACGATCAAGATGCTGGATTGCCACGAGTTATCAATCAGGACGATCCGCACCCCCCCGGATTAGAAGAAATCATCGAGCAAGTTTACAGCTACTTTGACCCGCAGCAAACCCCAGAAGAATTTTTGCCGTGGCTGGCCAGTTGGGTTGCTCTCAGTTTGCGAGCCGATTGGACGACCGACACAAAGCGGCAACTGATTCAAGAAATCGTCCCGCTGTATCGCCAGCGCGGCACGAAACAAGCCTTAGAAACTATCCTGAAAATTTATCTCAAAAGTTCCGGTTTGTTTCCAGAGCCCGATCG
The DNA here is from genome assembly GCF_036701585.1 of Microcoleus sp. POL10_C6. Taxonomy (NCBI): domain Bacteria; kingdom Bacillati; phylum Cyanobacteriota; class Cyanophyceae; order Oscillatoriales; family Microcoleaceae; genus Microcoleus; species Microcoleus sp. POL10_C6. Next base: position 9,338 of record NZ_JAUBRB010000011.1, read on the forward strand.
AAAAGTAAAGATTTACGATAACTTCCCTCAAGTACCTAACTATTTTCAAGTCGAACTGACATTACCGAATAAAGATCAAGACTTGTATTGGCGGCAAGTTCGGATTGCCAAAGCCATTATCGACCTAGAAAAACCCGCTCATACCTACTATGCACTAAATATTCTCACCCCAACCATGCGGTTGACGGGGACTTCCATTCCGTTCGCTTGGGAGTTGCCCGTTCTTACAGATGTGAATGGAGTGATTGAAGTTCGAGTCAATAACCCACAAAATAGCCGCTTGAGAGTGAGCCTGAAAACTATTTCATCCCGGACAGAACCGCTAACTGTGATCGTCGGAACGAATCCTGAGTTAAGTATTGTGTACGAAGTGGGATCGGAGCAACTAAACTCAAACAAAAACTGGTATATTTTAGTTGAAAACTTGAGCAATAACCCAATTGCGGTCAGCGGTCGTGTTACCTGCAAATATCAAGCCCGTCAATTAGAAAACCCACCCGAAATACCCTTTAATATTACGGCGCTAGAACCAGGCTTGAGAATTGGGAGAGGCGACAACGGAACGCGCTTGGGAACAGTCAGAAGTGGCAGTGCATAGTTGATAGTGGATCGTGAATAGTTGAAAGTTTATAAAGGTCGATCATAGGATAATTATCATGACAATTAAAGAACTGAAAAATATTAATCAACGCCCCCGATACTTCGCTGGTCAATACCTCTTAGAAGACGACTTTGAGTTGGAGCAAGATTATTCTCGCGATCGCCTGCAACGCTACACCAGATCGCTCCATGTTTCCGGAATAGCCGACGGGTTGATTGTCACTAAACCGAATGAGAGTTCCTTAAAATTAATAGTGGATGTCTCTGCTGGAACGGCAATCGATCCTCAAGGACGGCAGGTTGTTTTGCACGAGTCTCGGCAAGTCAATCTGAGCGAAAATCTAGTTGAAACAGTCACGCTAAATAATGGTGACTACATCCTATATATCGGTTACGATGAACAAGAAGCCGAGCCTCAAGATAAGAATCCCAGCACCAATCGGCGCATATTAGAAAACCCCATATTCAAGTTAATAAAGTTCAGTACATCGCCTCCGAGTGAAGACTCGATTGCGATCGCCAAACTCACAATTAAAGATGGAATTGTTGCGATTTCTAGTGATAGCAGCGTGCGGAAGTATACAGGTTTGCGCCTTCCCGCACTAGAAAATGCACCGACTTTGCGATCGAAAGGCGGTAATTTAGCCGTATTCAGCGGCTCCCTAGAGATTGCGGGAACTCAAATAGTCGGTTCTACTACGTTGGAAAACCATCTCTATTTATCCGGTGGGACGGGACCGTTTGCTCAATTTTACCGAGATGCGATCGACGGAAAAGATTACTTGGGCATAGAAGCATTCAAACAGGATGATTTTACGATAAAAACAGGGATCGTACTTCAAGAATTTGGTGGCAATGTTGGTATTGGGGGTGCTCCAGCCTCCGGCGCGAACGGAGAGAAGTTAAAGGTGGCTGGAAACACTACGATCGCAGGCACTCTCTCCATCACTGGTGCCAACAATAGTCTTACTGTTGAGGGTACCAGCACGTTAACAAACAATGTTGGGATTGGAGGTGCTCCAAGCACAGGTACAGAGAAGCTGAAAGTCACTGGGAATACCACGATCGCAGGCAACCTCTCCGTCACAGGCACGGATAAGAAGCTTACTGTTGAAGGAAACCTCAGGCTAGGTACTAATGCGGGTGGCTCAAAGCTATTGTTGACTCACGCAGACTACACACACTACATTCAAGCAAACAATTATTGGACTGAGTTTGTTTCTCACCCAAATGAAGGTTGGAGATTTATTGCTCGTAATGACGAGAAGGACGCTACGTCAGTAGAAAGGTTAACAGTAACAGGTTCTGGGAAAGTTGCGATCGCAGGCACTCTCTCTGTTACAAGTACCAGCACGTTAACAGGCAAGGTTGGTATTGGAGGTGATCCAAGCGCAGGTTCAGAGAAACTGAAGGTTACTGGAAACACTACGATCGCAGGCAATCTTACTGTTTCGGGTAAGTATGTAGTTCAAAACCAGCAGAATGGGGGGAATACTCAAGGAATCTTTATGTGGAGTGCCGAGGATTCTAACTGGGGCATTTACATGGGAGAATCAGGAGCTTCAAAATCTCTTTCAGCAGGAATAGCAGTTGCAGGAAAGGATTTTACTAATCATGCAATACGACTGCGAACATATTCAGCGGCGGGAAATGGTTTGATCTATGAGAACTCTAATGAACAGCTAAACTTTAGTGTGCGAGCTAGTGATGGGCGTACATATATAAGAGGTAATGCTGGCGTTGGTACTGACGCAACTGAAGCACAGATGCTAACGGTAGGAGGAAATACCGCGATCGCAGGCAATCTCTCCGTCACGGGTGCTAACAATAATCTGGCTGTTGATGGCACCAGCACCTTAACAGGTAAAGTTGGTATTGGGGGTGCTCCAGCCACAGGTACAGAGAAGCTGGCGGTAACTGGGAATGCTGCGATCGCAGGCAACCTCTCCGTCACAGGCACGGATAAGAAGCTTACTGTTGAAGGAAACCTCAGGCTAGGTACTAATGCGGGTGGCTCAAAGCTATTGTTGACTCACGCAGACTACACACACTACATTCAAGCAAACAATTATTGGACTGAGTTTGTTTCTCACCCAAATGAAGGTTGGAGATTTATTGCTCGTAATGACGAGAAGGACGCTACGTCAGTAGAAAGGTTAACAGTAACAGGTTCTGGGAAAGTTGCGATCGCAGGCACTCTCTCTGTTACAAGTACCAGCACGTTAACAGGCAAGGTTGGTATTGGAGGTGATCCAAGCGCAGGTTCAGAGAAACTGAAGGTTACTGGAAACACTACGATCGCAGGCAATCTTACTGTTTCGGGTAAGTATGTAGTTCAAAACCAGCAGAATGGGGGGAATACTCAAGGAATCTTTATGTGGAGTGCCGAGGATTCTAACTGGGGCATTTACATGGGAGAATCAGGAGCTTCAAAATCTCTTTCAGCAGGAATAGCAGTTGCAGGAAAGGATTTTACTAATCATGCAATACGACTGCGAACATATTCAGCGGCGGGAAATGGTTTGATCTATGAGAACTCTAATGAAGAGCTAAATTTTAGTGTGCGAGCTAGTGATGGGCGTACATATATAAGAGGTAATGTTGGCATTGGTACTACTGAGGCCCCATCAAAGGCTAAACTGGTAGTAGAAGGAAGTGGCGGTAATTATAGTATTCCGAGTCATAGGAGTTACACTAGCGACGGGCCCAGTGAGCGGAGTCCTTCACCAATCAATATTAGTAACGTGTCCATTTATGCGAGCGATCGGATCGTTTGTTCTGTTATTAGTGCGTTTTCGGACAAGCGGATCAAAAATATTCAAGGCCGCTCAGAAAGCGCCTCAGATCTCCATACATTGCTCGGGATCGAAATAACCGACTTCCGTTACAAAGATATAAGCGGCAAAGGCAACGCCCTGCATAAGAAAGTCATTGGCCAGCAGGTCGAGAAAGTCTTTCCTCAATCCGTCAGCAAGCATATTGACGTAGTACCTGATATCTATCAACTTGCACCGATCACGGATGGCTGGGTGGCGTTGGCGACAGACTTGAAACCAGGCGATCGTGTGAAGTTGATTGCAGAGGAGGGAGAAGAAGGTATCTACGAGGTAATGGAAGTAGCCGAAGAGAAGTTCCGTACCGCTTTTAAGCCAAAGGGGGAGAAAGTCTTCGTTTTTGGTCGCGAGGTGAACGACTTTCGTATCGTGGACTATGATGCCATTGCCATGCTCAATGTTTCGGCAACGCAGGAACTATACAAACGGCTTGACAGACTACAACTGGAGGTAGAGCAGCTCCAAGCCAGTCTCTATCAAGTTAAGCCCGAAACGCTGGCTGATCAGGCAAGCAATGGTCAACATACCACCGCAATTCTTTCTGATCTTCCCTAGCATTCGGGCGAGAATACTAAATGCTATAACAACTACCTCATTAAGCTCGTCAACCATGCAAGAAAAACTGCAACAGCGCCTCCAATCCCTTAAAACCGAGTACGAGGCAGGTCAAAAGATGCTAGCGGATTTGGAAGCGAAGCAAGCCAACCTGCGAGACACGCTCCTCCGCATCAGCGGGGCGATTCAGGTTTTAGAAGAAGCCCTCAGCGACACAAACGAATCAGATTTGGCTGAAAATGAAGCGGTTCCAGTACAGGCTGTCAATGCAAAAGCAGAAGTAGTCTAGCCAGCTTGGTAAGCTTGATGCGTGATGCCCTTTGTTCGGTTTTTCAAAGGAACGAGCAAACATGAAATACTCTCCTACCAAATTTTTCGGGGCATGGCTCACTAACCTGCAACATCACATTTTTCGAGACTGGTCTGCCGCTAAAACCGAACGTAACCGGCGTGCGCTTAATCAAGGCATTACCAGAGCCGAAAATGAGCGTTGTCAGGCACGTATGCGAGTCATATCATGTCCGGTCGATTGACCGCGATACGGTGGACAGTTATAGCAACCGCCAAGGCGGTTATGGCATAAAGTGTAAGTAGTTCCAATGGCCGTGCGCTCGCAAAACCCATGTCCAAACCCTACAGCTATGACCTCCGTCAGAAGGTAATCCAAGCCATCAAGCTTGATGGCTTGAAGATTAGTGAAGCAAGTGTTCTATTCAGTATTAGTCGCAACACTATTAGCTTATGGTTGAAGCGGCAAGCCGAAACAGGGGACTTTCAAGCCTTACCGAACGAGCCTCCCGGTAATGGTCATAAAATCACCGACTGGGAAAAATTTCGCGAGTTCGCCAAAACTCATGGGGATAAAACCCAAGTGGAGATGGCCTCACTTTGGGAGGGGGAAATTAGCGACCGCACAATTTCACGGGCTTTAAAGAAAATTGGCTTTACTCGAAAAAAAAGACTTATGGCTACCGTGAACGGGATGAGGTCAAACGCAAGGCGTTTATAGCTCATTTGTCCAATGTAGCAACAGATCTGATTGTTTACCTAGATGAGTCTGGGATGGATAGCCGAGATCAGTACGATTATGGTTGGAATGAAAGAGGACAGCGTTTCCATGCACTCAAATCGGGGCGGCGTGAGGGTAGAGTAAATATGATTGCAGCGCTTTGTAACCAAAACTTGATAGCTCCCTTTACCGTGGAAGGAGCCTGCAATCGAACGGTATTTGAGACATGGCTGGAAAATTGTTTGCTTCCCACTCTCCAAGCTGGACAGGTTTTAGTCATGGATAATGCCACGTTCCATAAAGGAGGACGTATCTCTCAACTGATTGAGGATGCAGGCTGTCAATTACTGTACTTACCCCCCTATTCCCCAGACCTTAACAAAATAGAGCAATGCTGGTCTTGGTTAAAAAGTCGCATCCGCAAACAACTAGATCAGTTTGATTGTTTACGAGATGCGATCGAGAATGTCTTACGCTTTGCCTCCTAACCGCCTTGGCGGTTGCTATAATTAACATCAATGCTCGAATCAGAGGGCTGATTGTCACGCTCCTGCTCCTGCCTTGACTCGCTAGCGATCGATCGATAGTCGTGGGTCAAAACAATCGAGTAGGCGATCGTGGTCTTACATTCAGGTAAGCCCATGATTCCCTCCCGCTATAGCAAGTCCCAGATTTACAGTGTACAACTTTATTTTCTCAACTTTGACTCATTCACTACACTAATTCTCCGCTAGTGTACAACTTTAATTTCTAAAAGTCCGTACTAACTTACGCCATAGCAGTCATTTGCTCGATTTTCAGTGTACAACTTTATTTCTCATTTACATCAGTAGTCAGTAGTCAGTAGTCAGTAGTCATTAGTCATTAGTGGGTTGTTGGTTGTTGGTTGTTCGTTCTAATAACCAATAACCAATAACCGATGCCCGATGCTCGATGCCCGATGCCTTATTCCCGATCGCCTATTCCCTCTGGCTGACTCCGCAAATTGCGGCTAACAGCAACCAGCTTGTAGTATTGACTCGGAAATCAAACAGCGTCACATCTACAGTGTTAAAAAGCGTACAGGCGGCGAAGGCTAATAAATAACTGAAAAAAATTAGGCGATCGGTTGCTCTTACATCTTGACAAACTATCTGATTTTGGCTAATAATTATAGACTGTTGATTAATCACTAAAGCAGTTTCCACTTGTTCCTGTGTTGCTATTTGCTCGTGTTTGATATCCCCAGAAAAAAGTGGCCAATTCGCCAGCAGCACAACACCTCTAGCCAAAACCCAACCAACTAAACCAAACAAAAAAAGCGTTGCGGGTATTCCCGTTTCCGCAGTCAACATCAGTATCAAACTGTGAGGATGACCGAGCCATTCTTGCATCTGAGTTTGATAGAGAGGCGTAAAATTTCGCAATCCCCAACCAGTCCAAGGACGCTGCTGAGTCATCGACCAAGCAAATTCCCACTGAGTTTTTCTTAAAGTAGCTGTCGGTCGATTTGGGAACATCTCGTCGGTGAGTCTCGCCCAGAAAAAAGCCGGGATAATTCTTCGCAAATACTGCCGTAAAGGTTCCGGGCCAAAGGCAGACAAAAAAACTGTACTAGCCACACTCAAAACCGCAGCTAATAATTTTTTATAACCCGCATAAATTGCAAAAGCCAAAACTGCCAAAACTGCCAGTCCCCAAGCATTGCGAGAATTAGTATAAATCAAAGCAACAGCATTTCCGATCACTGCAAAACTTAAAAATAGGAATTGGGAATTGGGAATTGGGCATTGCGCATTGGGCATTGGTAAGTGGTGACGACTGACAACTGACAACTGAGAACTGACTTCTGCCATCCACAGTCCCAGTGCTAAAATAAAAGCAATTGTCAGATAGCAAGCTAAAATATTAGCGTACATAAATACAGAAGCCATACGGCCGGGGGGATTGCCTTGGGATGCGAGTACCCAGCCAAAAACAGGCTGCAATTGATCGATGCCGCTCCAGCCTAAAAATTGCTGTCCCAGACCTAAAATTATCACTGGAATTGAACTAATTACAATCATCCAAGACAATTGCCATAATTGAGCCGAAGTTTGAATTAAACTGCTGAAAGCGGCAAACAATATAAAGAACGGCAAGAAATTGTACAACCCTATAAAAGCCTCGATGCGGTTGTGGGCAAAAACGGCTGTGATGACTAGCAGCACGCTCAGAATTGCGAATCCTCGATTCAACGGGCGGCGACTAATTTGACGGAACTTTTGTTTACAAGGGCCGGCCAATCCCAGGAATAAACCTAAAGCTCCCAAAATCGGAATTAAGGGAAAAATCAGCATCCCCACTTGGGCGAAATTCCAAGGGATTTGCAGGCGGGGATCTGGATGTTTTTGGAGACGAGACTTGAGATTTTCGGCTGTCTGTTTGGCAGCCAATTTCAAGCGATTTTTGATATTCACCCACACTCCCAATCTCAAATCTAAAATCTACAATTTACCATCGTTAAGCTAGTTCCCAAACGCATTCCGATCGCGTTAATCGAATTTGAGCTAAGGCAAAAATGGTCGGGATAATGCGGCCGTAGTTCGTGGAAATCGATCGCCAACCCAAATCCGCTAAAAACCAAGTCCACATCACCGGGCCTATCAACGAAAATACGCTCCGCGTCGCACCGTAACGAGCTGCACTCACCGCCATACCACGCCGCGCCGTCTGAAGTGCGACATAATTTTGAAACTGGGTTGCTGCAGTTGCAGTGCCTGCAAGCACTCCTTGTTTTGCCATTTGATAGGTGGCAAAATGCAGCGCAAATTGATTAGCCATTAGTTTGAGCAGCATTGGTTTTAAGATGGAACTAACAGCTAAAGCGCTGCCGCCTTTGAACAGTAAACCCAGCGGGTCTTTTTCAGCAGAAATTGGCAGGGGTTCTGAGAGTTTAGAATCAACGATCGCTCGCTGTACGCGCAGTGTCAGCGCTTGCTGTTCGTCTGCAGGTAAACGCTTCCACGCGCGACCCATTAAGTGCAGAAATACTTCTGCCTCTAAGTCGGTGGTTGACAACTGTCTGGGATAAGGGATTTTGAGATAGCGACAAACTTGAATTAGTGCTTGTCTGTAAGTTACTTGTTGGCTTCGCCCTCGGAGTACCGTCAACCCGTCCGCTGCAAGGTAGCGAAACCGCTGTTCTACGGCGTCGAGCCATGCTTCGCGATCGCGACTTTGTACATCTATCGGTGCGGGGGTTTGCACATAATCTAAAGGGTTAAACTTGCGGCTGAACAGAAGTTCTGTTAGTTGCTGCAATTCTTCTTCTGTTGTCAATTCGAGTGCTGCTCTGAGTTCGTCCAAAATTTTGCCCTCCCGTATTCGATTTTAGATTTTAGATTTTAGATTGCTGCTGATTGACAACCAGCGGGATTTAGTATTTACCTACAGTGGCTTTTTTTATTTTGTCTTAATCATGGATTCGTGCTGTCCCTTATTCTACTACCTGGCGCAGGACGATCGGCAGGATTGGCACAGAAGATCCGACTGCTAGAAGCTATAACCTCAGCAGCTACATTGATCGGCGGACGCGCATCTAAATTTTACAGTCAATTTTGGTGTCCCGCCGATCCTAAAAATACAATTTAGAGGCCCAACAGCAAACCCGGAAGCCCTCGGTACGTCTGCAACCCCGCAGCTTGAGGAGTCAAACCGTCGCCCTGAACCCCCACTATTTTATTCGCTATAAACAAAGGAAAAATAATTTAGTGTACTTCTGTTCAAAAATGTCAGTTAATCCTATAATGAGTTTGGTTTTTTTAGAACAAAGTAAATGATGTATTCTTCTGTCGCACCGTCTTTTTTGCAGGGATATTGGCAAGATACTTTCAATCTCAAGCAGCATCTACAGGATTTTTTAAACTTAGATTTAGAAACAATTGAACAAGAGCTGGCACTCGGTCAACAATCCCTAAAAGAAATAGGGCATCGGGATTTTGATTGGGAAAAAGCTAGCGAGTTTTATCGCGATCGAGTCGGACAAGCTTACCTATTTGACCTCGGAGCTTGGCATATGTCCAATCAGGATTACATAGGAGGCACTTTAACCTTAATATCAGATATGGCTGTCGGTCGAGTTTTAGATTTTGGCGGCGGTATTGGCACTCATGCTATTGCAGCAGCTCTTTGTCCTCACGTAGAACAAGTAGTCTATTGTGATCTTAACCCCATAAATTGCAATTTTGTTCAAAGCCGAGCTGCTAAGTTAGGATTGAGTGAGAAGATTTTGTGTAGTCTAGAAGTATCTCCTACAGAGGCTTTTGATACGATTATTTGTTTAGATGTGATGGAACATTTACTCAATCCCAGTCAGCAACTGATGGATTTTCACAAAATGCTAGCTCCGTCAGGGAAGATTATCCTTAACTGGTATTTCTTTAAAGGTTTTAATCAAGAATTTCCTTTTCATTTAGAAGATAAGCAAGAGATGAACACATTTTTTACTAAACTTCAGTCTAATTTTATGGAGGTTTTTCACCCTCATTTAATCACCGCTCGTTGCTATCGCAAATTAACTGCAAGTTAAGAAATCAGCTTAAGGCTTATTTCCTAGAAAAAGTCCGGTAAGTAATGTATCTGAAAGTCCAATTATGTTCGATGTTGCGGTGATTGGTGCGGGTATGGCGGGGCTCAGTTGCGCTCAACGGTTGCGTCAAGCTGGTTATTCTGTGGCGGTTGTTGAGAAATCTCGCGGCGCGGGGGGACGTGTTGCTACCCGCCGCGTACAGGGTACGAGGGCCGATCACGGGGCGCGGTATCTGGAACCGCAGGGGGATGCGGTGCAGGGGTTAATTGAGGTTTTGGTCGATCGCCACATCCTCAAACTCTGGACTGATAGTGTCTGGGAATTCAGACAGGGGAAACTTTCTGCTATTCCTAATTCTTGTTATGTCGCAGCTGCGGGTATGAATGCTGTGGGTAAGTATCTAGCGGAGGGTTTAGAAATTTGGTTTGGGCGCCGCGTACAAGCTATTTCTACTACAGATAACCAAATGTGGCATCTTTCCCTTGAAGTCACTGATGACAATTTACAGAGGCCTCAAGAATTGATTGCTAAGGCTGTGGTTGTGGCAATTCCTGCACCTCAAGCTTTAATTTTTTTGGATGAAAAAATCGGTTTGTCGCCTGATTTTACGGACAAATTGCGTTCGGTCGAGTACGACCCTTGCATTAGCGTTATGGCTGGCTATCCTCCGTCAAAACAGCACGATTTGAGCAATCTAAATCCGCAGTGGAAATCTGTTTCTTTTTCCGATAATTCTGATTTAGCTTGGGTTGGTTTGGACAGCAGCAAGCGGCTCGATCCGCAGCAACCAGTGTTTGTGGTTCACAGCAGCGCAAATTTTGCAGAACGCCATCTAGAATCAATTGATTTGCCAACAGTCGGTCAAGAATTGCTCGATCGCACTTCTGGATATTTAATCCCTTGGCTGAAAGATCCGGAATGGTTGCAGGTTCACCGCTGGCGCTATGCTTTTTGTCGAAATCCTTTGCCTGTTTCTTGTTTGGCTGCGGAGGAGACTTTGCCGCTGGTTTGTGCAGGAGATTTGTGCGGGGAAGGTCAAATAGAGGGGGCTTTGCGATCGGGTTTGGCGGCGGCTATTTGGGTGAATTCTCAGTTGCAAAATTTGCAGTTAGATTCAAGCCTAAATTGGTAATATGGCTAAAATGAATGTATCGATTTGGCCTCTAATGCTATGATTGCCATCCCGTCTGGGTTTAGCCCGGAAGATTACCTTGCCCTAGAACGTGATAATACCGTCCGGCATGAATATCGGCGCGGTTTGGTGTACGCGATGGCGGGAGGTAGCGATGACCACAGCCGTCTCTGTATTAATTTTATAACTGCGATTAACCTTCACCTGCGCGATAGAGTTATAAAAAATCCATCTAACGACTTACGAAAAAATGGAAAAATGGTGTAAATTCCCACTTTTCCAAATTGTTACTTTTGTGCTGTTTCCTGTTGTTGTAAGTCTTGTTCTTGCATCTGCAATAATTCGGGAACTGTTACGAAACTGTACCCTTCATTTCTCAATCGAGCAATAATATCAGGCAAAGCTTTTACAGTTCTTGCTCGATTGCCGCCGCCGTCGTGCATCAGCACAATGCCACCGGAATTTGCCTGCCTCATCACGTTGTCTATCAAAGATTCCGTAAGGGTGCGCCAATCAAAAGAATCAGCAGACCACATCACAACTGCATAATTTTTCTTTTGAGCATAAGCTGTCAATCCATTGTTTAAAATGCCTCCTGGCGGGCGGAACATCGATGTTTGGATGCCGGTCAAGTCCTCAATTAAGGATGAAGTGCGATCGATCTCGCGAGCGGCACCGTCTTCGTTATACTGAAGGTATTGATGGTTCCAAGTGTGATTGCCGATCGCGTGACCGGCTTCTGCGACCTGTTTGCCAATTTCGGGAGAATTTTGCAGGTATTTTCCTACCCAGAAGAATGTAGCCTTAATATTATTTTCCTTGAGAATATCTAGGATTTGTGTAGTTGTTTTTGGCCAGGGGCCGTCGTCAAATGTCAGGGCGATCGCCTTGTGCTGGGAGTCGAGTTTCGCGTGACGAATGGTTGTACCTTGAAACTGCGACGGTACGGCTGATTGAAATCGGATTGCCTGCAATTGGGTTAGAGCATTTTGGGAAAAGTCAACTCGATGGGCGATCGCCTCGGAGAACTTATTAATATTGGACATCGGCGGTTGTTCTTGCGACTGGGATACGGCCAAGACTTGCGCCTGAATCGGTTGCAATGGCTGACTGGCCCGCAAGTTAATCGGCCATGTCACACCCAGCAAAAAACTTCCTGTTGCTGCCATAAAAGCAACGATTAAAGTTTTTCGCCGCCTCCACAGCAGTTTCAATTTTGTCACGTCATTCTCTCCTTCACACCTTGCACAGTTAATTTGAGATTTTATGTTGATATCAAGTTAATCCACTTAAGAGGATAATCTTAAATTGGACAGTCCGTAAAAATGCTACTGGAAATAACCGATCGCGGGGAAGTCCGCCCGGATAAAAAAATTTAAGATTTGTGTGCCACAAATCCCCTAACCCATAAAAACGTGGGATGGGTGAACTTTTTCCCTAGCCAGGGGACGGCCCTCAAGTCGGATTCATGGCACGATATTCTTAGGGACTCAGCCCGCATCAGCCCGCGTCCCTACCGGACACTGCAAGTTGATTTAACCTGAGATGTTGCACCATTCTCAATAAGCTTTTTATGAACAGGCTTTTCGGCCTGTTCCACAAGAAAATTTACTCTTTGTGGAACAGCCATCTTGCCTGTTCTTGAGAATGGTGCAAGATGTGAGGTTAACCAGATTTGATATGAGGGCGATCTCGCGCCCCCAGCGTCGTAAAATTAACTTTTAGGGCCGATTCTCTCTTTGTACAAGCCGACAATCCGATCGATAACTTCAGCAACAGTCAGATTGTCTGTTTGAATTTCCACAGCATCGGCCGCTTTACGCAAAGGTGCAACCTCGCGGGTGCTGTCTTTTTCGTCCCGCAGGGCGATGTCTTGTTCCAATTGGGCCAAGCTAGTATTAGCCCGATCGGTATCTTTAAGTTCTAACAGCCGCCTGCGCGATCGCTCTTGTACCGAAGCCGTCAAAAAAATCTTTAGTTCCGCATCGGGAAAGACGTTAGTGCCGATATCGCGGCCTTCTGCTATAATTCCGCCTTTTGTGCCGCAGCGCCGCTGTTCCTCCACCAGAAACTGCCGCACGGCGGGAAGCGCCGCCATTTCCGACACGCGGGATGTCACTTCCAAACTGCGAATTGCCTCGGTTACGTCTTCGCCGTTAATCTTCAACATCTTTGATGCGGGATCGAGGTTGTATTCCAAATAACTGGCACTGATTAATTCGGCGATCGCACATTCGTCGGAAATTGGCGTGTCTGTTTTCAATGCCAGCCAAGTCAGCGCCCGATACATCGCACCGGTATCCAGATAAAATAAGTTCAAAGCAGTTGCGGCAAGGCGAGTTACGGTAGATTTGCCAGCTCCCGCCGGGCCGTCGATCGCCACAATGGGCCGGCGATTCCTGAGAATTATATTGTCAATCAAACGAGTAGAGCCAACTCTGGCGGCCACGGCTAAAAGTCCCGCTGTTTCCACAACCTGCAACGGCGTCAAAGTGTCGGGATGGACGAGTTCGGCGTATTCGAGCTTGACTGCGGGTTCTCCTGCGACTGCTGCGTGGGCGGCCGCGAGTGCGGCTGCTCCGGTGCGGTCGCCTGAAGAAAAAGTTTTCGAGGCTTGTTGCAGCGCGCGGTAGAGTACGGAGGCTTGCTGTTTTTGCTCTGCTGTTAAATACTGATTGCGAGAACTCATTGCCAGTCCCGACTCTTCGCGGACGATCGGACAAGCGACAATCTCTACAGGCAAGTTAAAATCCAAGACCAGCTTCCGAATAATTGCTAGCTGCTGGGCGTCTTTTTGACCGAAATAAGCTTTTGTCGGCTGCACCAAACTCAAAAGTTTAGTAACAATTGCCGCGACGCCCTGAAAATGACCGGGCCTTGCTTTGCCGCACAAAACCGATGTCATCGCCGATGGCGGCACTACTTGAGTTAAGGATGAAAGGTGAATCTCTATCTGTTTTTGGGCGGTTTGCTCTGTTTCTGTACGCGCGGCGAAGCTATCCCGTAGGGAATCGAGCGCTTGGTTGCCGAACATTTCCGTTGCTGAGGGAGCAAATATGGCATCAACCCCAACTTGTTCGCACAACAGCCGGTCTTGCTCGATATTCCGAGGATAATCTTGAAAATCTTCTGTCGGCCCAAATTGCAGCGGGTTGACAAAAATGCTGACCAGGGCGATCGCATTTTCTTGCCTTGCCCGCTGGATCAAGCTGAGATGCCCTGCGTGCAAAGCTCCCATCGTCGGCACCAAACCGACTGTCAAATGAGGTGCAGTAGATTTTTGTGAATTTAAGTAGCAGCGAAGTGCTGCAATGGTAGTAAACAGGGGCACCGGTAGAATCTCCTGAAGGCATTCTGCAGAAGGCAGAATTTGTTTGTCGGAATTTGTTCGACTTGACATCTTGCATCATCCTCAAGAACAGGTAAGATGCCTCTTCTACAAATAATGGTGCAAGATGTCAGTTTTATTCTACTTTCTGCCTTCTACACTTCGGATAACTTTTGTATTCGGCCTTAGACTACCGTTCAGCGTCCAACAGTTGTTTGCTGCGGCGGTTCGATCACTTCGATTTCCACTCTGGCTACGCCACTGCTGATCATTCCTAGCACGTTGGCGGCGCCGGCGGACAAGTCAATGAGCCGATCGCCCACATAGGGGCCGCGGTCATTAATACGGACGACTACGGTGCGGCCGTTGTCGAGATTTCTCACCATGACTCTAGTTCCAAAAGGCAAATTTGGGTGGGCTGCGGTCAAATCATTTTGGTTGAAACGCTCGCCGCTGGCGCTGAGGTTGCCGTCAAATCCCGGGCCGTACCAGGAAGCCCAGCCGCTGAGGCGCACTTGAATTGGGCCCAGAGACAGCACAGCGGGTTCTGGTTGGGGTTTGCCTGCGACTTCTTCCAGGGGTGGGGCGTTGCCCAGAAGCCGGCGGAGGCGATTGGTTGCTTGCAGGGCGTCTCGGCTAAAGTTGCTGGTGGTGTCGGGGAGGATTGTTTCGGCGTTGATGTTTACCAAGTCCTCGCCGTTTGCCTGGATAATGTAGCGATCGCCTTTTTCCCACTTAACGGTAATGCTGTTGGGATCGATGTTGTTGCGGGCTAGCTGATTGAGTCTTGCTGCTAAGCTTGATGCCCGCCAAACTGAATCAGGTTCTTGGTTGCTGTCGTTGCTGGCAATGTTTCCGACTTTGGGATTTTCTCTCGCGCCCGCTACTTTTGACGGACTGCTAGCACTGGGTTGGCTGTTGCCAGTTTCTCCCAAAGGCGTGTTTGTTTCCGGATTCGCGTTCAGAAAGGTGATGACTGGAATGTTTCGCACGTAGACTGTCGCTGCTTGTCGCCCGCCTAAGTCGTGGGGCTGAATTTTGGCGATCGAGTCTCGGGCAATTTCAGCTCTTGCTTGATACTGATACTGTCCGACTTTTTGCGCTTCGACCCGAGTAGCGTTTAACTGTCGGGACGGTTGGGTGGCAATTACTTGCTCGGAAACCTGAGAGTTTTGGTTGTCGGCACCTGTTGCTTGTGCGTGACAAGAGGATGCCGTTCCTACCATAGGAACTAACAGGACAGCTAGTAGACCACCAACAAATTTTTCCTTCATACGTCCATTTTTGTGAATAGCCATTGCCAACCGAGATTGGAGGATTGGCCATTTGGCGGCGGGCGTCAAGGATTTCTCTCTTGCCCGTCGCCATTCCCCCGTGAGTCAAAGCAAAGTATCCGGGTGCGTTTTTGCTTTAATGCTTCTACCCCAAAAAAAATTGGCGGAAACTTCCCTGACACTTGACAACTCATACTCGATTCGCAATTTGTGTTTTGTTCACGAACTGCAACAGACTACCACAAACTTTTGTGCTTGGGGATCGCTGGGATCGCGATTTTCACCCAATCTTCATCAAATTTTCTCAAAACCCTCTATCATAAAATCCTTTAGTGCCAGGGGTTACAGCCGTTTCAGCCATTACGGAAAACTTTACAAAACTTTACAAAACTTTAGTGTATTTTGTGAGCTACGGAATGGCTAGTCTTAAAAAAGCTGTTTGTCAACTGTTATGGGAATAAACTAAAAATTAGAAGAAATCGATTTGGCGGACTTATGGATTATCGAGAAGCAGGTGTGGATGTTGAGGCGGGCAGAGCTTTTGTCTCGCGCATCGGGAGTATGGTTAAGAGCACGCACCGATCGGGAGTTTTGGGCGGATTCGGCGGGTTTAGCGGTTTTTTCAGCGTCCCGGAGGGTTTAAAAGAGCCGATTATGGTTTCGGGTACTGACGGTGTTGGGACTAAGTTGAAATTGGCCCACAATCTCGATCGGCACGACACGGTAGGTATCGACTTGGTGGCGATGTGCGTCAACGACGTGCTGACATCCGGGGCCGAACCCCTCTTTTTTCTCGATTATTTAGCCACGGGAAAGTTAAATCCCGAACAATTAGCTGCGGTGGTGGCCGGGATTGCTGACGGTTGCAAGCAAGCGGGCTGTGCTTTACTCGGAGGGGAAACGGCAGAAATGCCCGGTTTTTACCAAGCGGGTGAGTACGATTTGGCGGGGTTTTGTGTGGGAATTGTCGAAAAGAGCAAATTGTTGGACGGTTCCCAGGTGCGGGTGGGAGATGTGGCTGTGGGGCTGGCGAGTTCGGGCGTGCACAGCAACGGTTTTAGTTTGGTGAGAAAAATTGCGGGCGATTGCGGTTTTGACTGGCATTCCCAACCCGAAAAGTTAGGTGGCAAAACTTTAGGAGAAGTGCTGCTAACTCCGACTACAATTTATGTTAAACCAGTCCTCGAAGCAATTAAGAGCGGTCTAGAAATTCACGGCATGGCTCACATTACGGGCGGCGGTTTGCCGGAAAATTTGCCCCGCTGTTTGGGGGTTAATCAATCTGTGAAAATTGACAGCAATAGCTGGCCAAATTTGCCAATTTTCCAGTGGATTGCTGAAGCCGGCCAAGTTGCCACAGGAGATATGTTCAATACTTTTAATATGGGGATTGGCTTTGTGCTGTTGCTCGATTCCAGGGAAGTAGAACAGGCTGTTAAATGGTTTGAATCTCAGGGAATTGGTGCTTGGGCGATCGGGGAAGTGATTGAGGGGAAAGGAGAATTGATCATGGATAACGGTTAATGGGTAATTAATAAGAAGCAATCGCATGGGGTGAAGATTGCTTTGCTTTGTTTTATGCGTTAACAGACAATCTCAATCTGCATTCATCTGTGTATATCTGCGGTTAAATTTATACTTTTCAAAGTAACCGCAGAGGACGCAGAGGAGACAGAGGAAGAAAGAGAAAAAGGAATTCACAACAGATGACTCGTTGCTTTAATTTTAAAGGAAATTGAAATCAGCTATTGTGCCTTTAAGTACGGTATAATTCCAGATTATTTCCGTCAATGAGTGCAAAACTAGCCTTTCAAAAGTCTCGGAATCCCAAACAAATATAGCAACTGCAATAAGCATTAAAATAAAAAAAAGGATATAATAGAGTAAAAATTATGATTTTGTTATTGCTAAATAACCGAAATAATCAAAAATTGGTGATTTTTTTGGTTATATCGTAAATAATGTGTTTCATTGGTGTATTCAGGGATATCCATAGAATCTAGACACTTACTACTATTTTCTGTCCGAAGAGAACCTAGTGAAGCAATCTCAAACCCTTGATTACGTAAGTCCTGAATATATTGCTAATGGACTGTTTAAAGTAATTGAAGAGCTAGAATATTTATTACATCGCCTTTCAGCGAACACGCTGATTATTGCGCTCGCACTTCTTCTCCTCTCTTGTTTGCAGCATTCTGTGAATTATAATTATAGCGATCGAGTTTTTGAAATCCTATTTCATTCAATCCAGGAACATCCTCATACTAAACAGAGATTGGACAGTGAAAATTCATACTAGCCAACTATACACATTCCCCCTCGCCGCAGCAAGAAAAAACCCAACGTTCGGTCACATCCCGACGGTAGCAATCCACATTTATCATTGGGTGACTGATGAATACATATTTTTGTATAGTTGAGAGCGATCGATAATCCGCAAATTTATCTCCTCTGTCAAACGCCTCAGTAGTCGGAGATAAGACTTCCACTTTATATGATGTTATTTTAATTACCAATAAAACAGGTTTGGAGTAAGGACTTTAGCCATCATTGAGTAATAGTTTCGCTATTCAGGACAGAATTACTCACTACCAAATTGATTGTTTTACGGGCATAAGTGAGCGCTACAAACTTGATGATTTTGAGGACAGAAGTCCTGACTTATTAATAGGCGATCGCCAATCATTAGACTTTTTGCAAAAATAGATGATATCTGCGTTTATTTGCGTTTATCTGCGGTTAAAAACAGAAAATCCAGAACTCTTGCAAAAAGTCTAACCACTAATCTTACTTAGTCTTGTCCAAACTCCGCGCTTCCAACCAAATAGGAATTGCAATCCAAGCAATTGCTAACAGCAAAGCAAATACCGCAAATTGAGCAGCCCAAGCTACCAATTTCTCTAAAGACACAACTTGTCCCAAGAAGTAGGATAAACTCACCATTACAGATGCCCAACTGGCAGCACCCAGAACATTGAACAGCGAAAATTTCCAAAAAGGCATTTCTGCAATACCTGCTAGGGGGCTAGCAAAAATTCGCAGCAATGCGATGAAACGGCCCAAAAATACGGCTTTAGCTGCATTTTTGCTAAACTGTTCTTTTAAGTCAAACAGTTGTTCTTCTCGAAAGCGGAAAAATTGTCCCAGCTTCAGCAGCAGCGGCCAGCCGCCGTACCTGCCGATCGCATAACCAAAATTTCCCCCCAATGTAGCACCGGCGATCGCACTGCCGAGCACAAACCAGTAATTCAGTTCCCCGCTGCCAGCTAAAAACCCGCCAGCAATCGTAATTGTCTCCCCTGGAAGAGGAACTCCCAGATTTTCCAGCAAAATTCCCAGAAATACTGCCCAGTAGCCGTAATCACGCGCAAACTGCTGAATAGTCTCTAACGATAAAAACTCAAAAGACATTCGATACTGCCTTCGTAAACTTTTGCAAAGCTCAATACATTTATATATTGGCTCGATTCAGCCAATAGTGCAATCTTTCGCTGTGATGAAGAACACACTGTTGTCGCGATCGCTGGCCCAACTAAAAATTAAGCTTTCAGGCATACTAGATGATATAGAGAATTGTTGCGGTTGCGTTCCGCGCGATCGCTAGCCAGTTTTCCTACTAAAATTTATCACAACGGCTCTCCCCACCAATTCCCACAAGGGCGATCGCCAATCCTAAAACATACGCTGAAATTCCCTGAGTCTCTCAACAGAGTCAGCAACTAAACTAACTTATTTATACTTTACGCTCGTAGGATAACTGCTATGGAATTTCCCAACTTCAACCAACCCATCGTCCTTCAACCTCACAACTGCCTCGACTCCCAAGCCGGCAGCCTCCTCCAGCAACAGCTAGCCGAGATTGTTCCCGATCGCCACAAACTCTGGGTAATAGACATGGCCGCCGTAGATTTCATCGACAGTTCCGGGATCTGCGCCTTAGTCGGCGGACTCAACGCCGCCCGCCACCGGGGATGCCGCCTCGTCATCTGCAACCTCTCAGCCACAGTCAAGCTAATTTTTGAAATTACTCAACTCGACCAACTCTTTGAAATCTTCGACAGTTTCGACCAAATAGTCTCCCCTGAAACTCCCGCTTTAGTTGCTTGATTAAAATGAGATCCCCAGTTTAAATCTCAAGTTTGCAAGAGACTTCAAGCAACCCCAGAGTTAATTTGTATATCATAAATAGGTTTATTTGTCAAGCAATACCAATGACAAACAAATAAATCCGGCACTTGAACGCCGACAGAAGCGATCGCAGGTGCAGCCGGAAAAGGCCAAAGTCGATCGAAACAAATCCTTTCCCCCACAAACCCGAACTGCATCAAATAAGTCGCCGGCGGCGCATTTAAAAGATTCAGCAAGCGGTAAGCCAACTCATACAACTGCTGTCGCCAAACATCCGACAAATGCACCGGTTGAGAGTAACTCAACTCGCCAGACTGCTTATCAGGTTCGCCACCGATCACCTCAGCATACAGTGGGCCCTTTGCAGTCAACACCACAGGCAGCCAAAAATTGCCACCCCCGACGGGACAAAGCAACTCCTGAGCCACTCGATCGCGCGCCCCCGAAACATTGGCACAAAATCGAAACACATCTTGAGCCGGAAAAACCAGATTTTCTGGTACATCCAGCGTCAAAGGACAAACGATCGCCCCACCCGGAGCGATCACGCCCGAATCGAGTTCAGAAACCCCACAAATATTGACTTCAGTTAAAGGATGAGATTGAGCGATCGCCGCCTTGAGACTTGCCGCCGGACTTTGCTCACCACCCGCCACAATCAAAACCTTAGACATTGCCAAAGCTCGGCATTTGAATTCCCCGATCGTCCGTTTCATCGACGCTCGGCAGATCCAAGCCCTTAGCCTTGCGGCTCCGCACAGCGAGACGGTAAGTGACGCTTTGCAACTCAGTGTGCAACTGGCGGTTTTCTTTTTGCAGTTGATCCAATTTTTCCTTAATTGGCTCGATCCGCTCGGCAAACTTCTGGCGGTAAACCCCCGGCAATTCCTGAACCACCTGTTCCAGCATCCGAGAGCGATCTGTCAATTCTTGCACCGATTGCCGCAGTTGGTAAACCTCAGCATCCCGCTCGGCGATTTGTTCCTGATAAAAACCCACCTGTTCTTCAACAGCTTGGAGTTGTTCCCGCATTGCCTGCATTTGAGCTTGGTGGCGATCGGAAACTTCCGGCGCCGGCACAAAACTAGAATTGCCCTTCACCAGCCTGAAAAGTTCTTGAGACAACTGCTGCACCAATTGGTCACGCATTTGCAGCTCTTCGGTGAGACGAGATACCTCTGATTGCAATTCTTTTGAGCTTACAAGTTTAGTTTGATTCACGATGACTCTCAGCTTTTGTTATATAATCTGTTTCTATTTAAAAATATCTTTCCCTTACCGCAGAGGCAAGAGGTACTTCAAAAGTTTTGAACCCATTAGGCTAAATCGAGCCAGCGGCCCGAGGTCAAGGGTAAAACTCAGTCTAACTCAAATCAGGCATCCACGTCATCACCTTAGTTTCTTGTCACTGAGATGTTGCACCATTTTCTCTTAACAGGCTTTCCGGCCTGTTCCACAAAGAATTAATTTGTTGTGGGGAGTAGGGGTTGAGCAGGAGAACCCGCCCAAAAAAGGATTAAGGACTATTGATATTGGTGCAACATCTCAGTTCCCATAGACACAGGTAAAATCCTAGGTTTTTTGTCAATAAACCAAGTTTATTAGCTTTTTTTGAGAATAGTTCAATATCTCATGTGTAACCAATTACAGCAGAAAGCACTTTGCCAGCTTCGTCCACTGTGCTGCCAAAACAGATAATCCCGTCCTCGTGACCGGCCATGGCCAGAATTTTGCGCTCGGCCAACTTCTCCTCCTCAAAAAGTCTAAACATTTCTAAGGCCATCTGGGGAGTGCCGTAAGGTATTTCTTTTCTAGTAGTAGGAATCTTAAACAGCAGTTGCTGCCATAGTTTAGGATTGTGGACATGAATTATCGCGCCCACATCCTGTCTCTGAAAGTACAGGGCCCCGTGAGTCAGGGACTCCGACGAAGCTTGTACGGGGCCCCGGCAGCCGAGGTAATTTTTTTCTAAGTTAAATTCGGTAACAGTACAGTAGAATTCTGGTCCCAGAGTCTTCAAGTGTGCAGTCTGGGTTCCCGAAATCACGAATTGGCCGGAATTGCCGAGTCTGACGCTGGCGTTGCCAAACCCTATGCCATTTTCGTAGACGCCAATTAATCCCCAAGAGTGGAGCCGATCGCGCCAGTCCATCAAATCTGCTATGTTCCGGGCAGCTACAGGGTCTGCTTTTTCCCAGTCACAGCGGTACTTAACGACTCCTTCATCCATTTTTTTGTTTGATCAGACACGACTCTGACACGACAGACCTTGCCGAAGCTGAGACTTAATCGAAGTTGTCAAGAAGTTGTCAAACAACTTTTTTTGCCTGCTGCCTTCTGTCTCCGTGCATCAGTGCCTTAACTAATCTACATTCCAGTGTCGCCGTAATTAGCGACCGACATTAGCAAAAAGTAAGCTAGGAAAGAAGAACCAATTATTCCAAAAATCATGATTTAGCCTCTAGGTGATTACAAAAGTTCAATATGAATATGTACGCTTTCCGTCGGGGAGTTTGATTTCAGGCTATTGCCCGATCGAGTTTCTGATGTGAAACTACATAACATCCCTGAATCTGTTATTGTTCTATACTACAGCATTTCTACTGAGGTGAGCTCTACCTTAATAAATATTTAAGGATAAAGTACCCTTAATTCGGTAACTCCGGCAAAAAGCAACCGTACATTTACTGATTTTTTATCATTATACATATAATGAAGCAAAAAGCAAGCGGAACAAAAAAAATATTTTTTAGCCAGTCTGGGAGGAAGTGGCACAATCTTCGGGTGATCTACGTTAGTCCACACCTGTGTCGATCGAGCAATTTTTAGCTCCGGGGCATCCTACAAGCTAAGAAAGCGGGTTGAGGGTAATATCATGTCGGGTAAAATCACCGCAACGCGAGCTGGCGTCGGTGGGTTCACCAAAATCTGTAGTAGTAGTATAAGTTACAGATCCCGTCAACCCGCGCCTACCTAGAGGAGGATAGTCGATCGACCGAACCTGATATAAATCCTATTAAGAAACAAACAAGCCGATCGAGCAGTGATAACTCGATCGGCTAAAGTCTTCTGTGGAGTGCGATCGCCCCCAGCCCTTTAAATGTGGAAGTGATACAAGATGCTGCCGTCGTCTTTAATTTCGCAATTGGCATTAAAGACTTCAGCTTGTTGGTTCAAAAAACGCTGAGCCACATCCGGCGACAGCCGCGTTTCCATCGCAAACCGCACCAGAGTTATTTCGCCGCGGCCTTCTTTGATCAGTCGGTACAAAGCACTTTGGAGCCTTTCGCTCTCTTCTCGCTGAAAAGCTGCTTTGTACTTCCAATCGGCCACCGAAGGAATCAAACCCCGGCTGACCAAAATCGCCAACAGCAAGCCAATTCCCAAAATCAGAGGTACTGTCGGATCGCTCGTGGGCGTCGCCACAATTTGCGGCACTGTAGCGGCGGCCAAACTGCTAACCATTTCTTTTTCCGAAGCTTGCGTATCCGCCATTGCAAGCTGAGTTTTGTTGTAAAAGTCTTGCTGAAGCTTCATTTGCTGCAACAGGCGAGCGCGTTCTCTTTCGTATTGGTCGAGTTTTTGCTGAGCTTGTTTCAGGTCTTGAGTGACTTGTGCCAAGCGTTGGTTGAGCGACTGATTGACTGATTGCCACCGATATCTGTTAATCAGGCGGCTTTTTTCAACCATGCCCTTCATCAACATATCCGCCGTTTGGATTGCTTGCTCCTGATCGAGCGAGCGATACCCAACCACAATTTCTAGGGGTTGTTCCGGCTTAGAAATTTTGACACTCGCATTTTGTCGAACTTGCTGGGGCGACAGCTTAACTGCATCTGCCACTGCTTTGACAACATTATCTGCTAGGAGAACCTCCGGGGTGAGTTGCTCTCCCTGCTTGAGAATTGTCGTGCCCGTGGTCGAAAATTTGACTGGCGGATTATTAGAAGTGAGAGTGCCTTGAGCCATGAATCCGGGGGGCGGGGCGAGGCGGTAGGCCAGGGCGCCTGAAATACCCATAATTACAGCAAAACTGCCTAACGCAATCCATCTGTATTGATGTGCTGAAGATCTAAAACGTAAATTTCCCATTTTGATAGTCAAGTCATAACATTCGCTTGCCGCAGCTACTGCCAAACCCAAGAGCGATCGTTTCTTTCTGGTTAGTCAAATTGACTGCTGAAAATTTTCTCAGTTTGTACCTAAAAGCTCTTAGCTTTTGAGAGTTGTCAATATTCATGAACCCAAAAAACCGATCGCGCTTTTATTTGATCCGAGCTATAACTTCAGTTTTTGTCCTTAATAATTAATCTGTAACAAGGCTTCTGGAAGTCTACTCGCATCAGACTAGCACTCAGGCGTGCGAGATCCTCGCCTCCCCGTGTTTGTTGACATTCAAAAGAGTCACCTTTTCACCCTTGGCAATCCTCCAATTATCTTACGTCTTGGCGTCTTGCGGACGCGGTTGAAGAATAAAAAAAACCTTAAATAATCTGCCTAAAAACTTAACAAGCAAGAATTATACCATGCAGTTAAGAGTTTGCTGCGTATTAAAAAAAATTGTGGATCGGGGCGCGAGACCAGATCCACATATTCACATAACAATTATGGTTCGATCAGTTGATGGTTCGATCGAGCTCGCCTAGGCGAATGTTCACAAGCCGATCGGCAAAATAAGACCCTCGCGGGCCATGACAGCCTTCGGAAAAGCGATTTGCACATCTTCGGCGATGCGATCGAGAAAATCGTCCGTATGAGCCGGATCATGGTGAAAAATCACCACTCGTTTCACCCGCGCCTCCTTAGCCATTCTCACCGCTTCCTGCCAAGTCGAGTGTCCCCAACCCACCTTCGGAGACTTGGGGTTGTGATATTCCTCGTCTGTGTACATCGCATCGTAAATCAGCACATCAGCGTCGAGGGCTAAATTGTAGACATTCTCATCTAGGCGATCGGGAAAATGTTCAGTATCGGAACAATAAACAACAGATCGTCCCTGCCAAGTCACCCGATATCCCATAGCAGTATTCGGGTGATTCAGAGAACCCGTCCTAATCTCAATATCGTCCAGCATCATCGTCTGGTTGTGATTGAGTTCGTAGAAATTCAAATCTGCCTGCAAACCCATCAGCGGCACCGGCGAATTCGAGTGGAGCACCCGTTCAACAAAGTGCCTTTTCATGCAATCTCCATCCGGCGGAGTCGCCCCATAAATATCAAAGCTATTGCCGCGGATGAAAGCTGGGGCGAACAGCGGGAAACCTTGAATGTGATCCCAGTGATAGTGAGTAAAAAACATATAAGCTTGCACAGGCATTTCTTGCACCAACTGGTCTCCCAGCATCCGCAAGCCTGTTCCGCCGTCAAAAATCAAGCGTTTGCCAGCGACTCGCATTTCCAAACAAGAAGTATTGCCGCCGTAGCGAACAGTTTCCTGTCCGGGTGTCGGAACACTGCCCCGCACGCCCCAGAACTGTACTACAAAATCATCTATGCCTTTTATTGATTCGGAGGGTTGAGGGCAATCAACGGGAGTTGCCGCTACAGAGGACAAGCTGATTTCCATTTTAAAATTCAGGCTTTAAGGTTCCACATTGTCCGTGATGGCGCAGCAGATGATCGCACAACACTAAAGCTACCATCGCTTCCACCATTGGCACAGCTCTTGGCAAAACGCAAGGGTCGTGCCGTCCTTTGGCAGCCAGCAGGGTTTCTTCGCCCTCTCGGGTAACTGTACGCTGCTGCTGGCGAATTGTCGCAGTCGGCTTGAATGCCGCCCGCAAAATTATATTTTCGCCGTTAGCAATCCCACCCTGAATTCCGCCAGAGCGATTCGTCACTGTACGAATTACACCCTTATCATCAGTATAGTATTCATCATTATGTTCGCTGCCCTTGAGCAGAGTCCCGGCAAACCCGGAACCAATTTCAAAGCCTTTGCTGGCGGGCAAGGACATGATGGCTTTGGCCAAGTCGGCTTCGAGTTTGTCGAATACGGGCATTCCCAGACCTTTGGGTACATTGCGGGCGACGCATTCGACTACACCGCCGATCGAATCTCCGCTGTCACGAACTTTTTCGATCAGTTCAATCATTCTTTCGGCACATTCGGCATCTGGACAGCGGACGATGTTGCTTTCTACTTGTTCTAAGGTAACAGTGTCCGGGTCGGCGACACATTCTAAGTCTTTGATGCGTTTGACGTAGCCGACTATTTCGACTCCTGCTGCTTGTTTGAGAATTTTTTTAGCGATCGCCCCTGCTGCTACTCTACCAATGGTCTCTCTCGCCGAACTGCGACCTCCGCCTTGCCAGTTACGAATTCCGTACTTAGCATCGTAGGTAGCATCAGCGTGGGAAGGGCGGTAAGTTGTCGCCATTTCGCCGTAATCTTGGGGGCGAGTGTCTTGATTGCGGACTAAAATTGCGATCGGCGTTCCCAAAGTTTTGCCTTCAAACACCCCGGACAGAATTTCGCAGGTATCTGCTTCTTTGCGGGGCGTAGTAATTTTGCTTTGGCCGGGGCGACGGCGATCGAGTTCGGCTTGAATTTCCGATGCGTCGATCGACACCAGGGGCGGGCAACCGTCAATTACTACTCCGACACCGCCGCCGTGAGATTCCCCAAATGTCGATATCCGAAATAAATGCCCAAATGTGTTCCCCATGATGCTTTAGCCTGACACCTAATAATTTTTAGCTTAAATGGAATAGAGATTTACTGTATTTATGAAAAATATACCATTGACGAGTAGGCGACAGGCGATCGCCTCACAGCATCACTCCCTTCCCACCCCTAGAAGAATATCTACCAGGGAGAGAGGGAGAGACAGAGAATAGGAGATATCTGGAAACACACTTAAATTCATCCGTATATCCGTGTCCGAATCCGTGTTGTGCCTTCCTTCTTCTTTAGTCTTCGTGTTCTTCAAAAGGATCTCTCAATTCCTTAGCGGGAGGGCCGAAAGCCGTGTAGATCGAGAAACCGGTGATGGCCACCAGACACACACCGAGAGAAATGCCGAGAACTGCTGCGGGTTCCATATTTGTGATCGATTATGAGTGCTCCACTCTATAATATTACAAAAAATAACAATCCGTCTGAAAGTCTCGTGATTTTAGGCGCTGTACGGTATGGCAGCCAACCGCCACTCCCCGTTTTCCGAGTACCCCGGCAGCATTTCTGAGAAATTGCGATCGCAATTAGCGGTAGAAATATGTCAAACTTTTCTGTAGAGATTCATTGC
Organism: Microcoleus sp. POL10_C6; assembly: GCF_036701585.1. Taxonomy (NCBI): domain Bacteria; kingdom Bacillati; phylum Cyanobacteriota; class Cyanophyceae; order Oscillatoriales; family Microcoleaceae; genus Microcoleus; species Microcoleus sp. POL10_C6. The sequence continues at coordinate 35,994 of NZ_JAUBRB010000011.1, forward strand.
AGGTGACTTATGGCACAACGGACTTGGTTAGGAGATATACTCAAACCCCTTAACTCGGAATACGGCAAGGTAGCCCCCGGCTGGGGAACCACGCTGTTGATGAGCGTGTTCATTGGACTGTTTTTCGTGTTCTTGTTGATTATTTTGCAAATCTACAACTCTTCTCTGATTCTGGAGAGTGTGGATATGGATTGGTCGAGTCTCGACCGCTAAAAATTGATCGCAAAACAGTAAGGCTAAAAGTAAAAGCTGAGGGTTGAGGAGAAAGGGTAAAAGCTAAGTTTTCCCGTTTTTCCTTACCCTTTCCGATTACTTTTGCCATAAATAAACAAAAAGTAACTAAACAAATTGCAGGAGAAAAACCATGAATATTTTTGGCATTGGTTTGCCCGAAATGGCAGTTATTTTTACGATCGCCCTCTTGGTATTTGGTCCGAAAAAATTACCTGAAATCGGTCGGAGTATGGGGAAAGCAATTCGGGGCTTTCAAGACGCTTCGCGGGATTTTGAGTCGGAGTTCACGCGGGAAGCTAAACAGTTAGAAGAAGCAGTAGCAACTAGCAGCAAACAGGAAACTGAAAAACTCGCAGCGGCTACTCCTAAGAAGGAAGATAGCACAGACAGTTAAATGAACAACCCTCAGAAGTCGGAAACACCAGCGGAGTTAGTGATTCCCCAGCTAATAGTTGGGTTAGGCAATCCCGAACCTAAATACGATCGCACCCGACACAACATCGGCTTTAATGCTATCGATGCCTTGGCTAAATCTTGGCAGATTTCGCTGTCGGAAAATCGCAAATTTCAAGGCATATTTGGCGAGGGAAACCGGCCGCGGGGACAGAAAATCCGCTTGCTGAAACCGCTTACTTACATGAATCTGTCGGGTCAAGCGATTCGGGCGGCGGCGGATTGGTACAAAATACCTGCGGAGTCGGTATTAATAGTATACGATGATATGGATTTGCCGATCGGGAAATTGAGAATGCGGCTTGCCGGTTCAGCCGGCGGACACAACGGCATGAAATCCACAATTTCTCATTTGGGTACAGACAAGTTTCCCCGCTTGCGGATTGGCATCGGCAAACCTCAAAACGATGCTGCTAAAAATGAGAAAGATACGATTTCCTTCGTGTTAGGAAAGTTTTCCTCAGAGGAAAGTCAGTTAGTAGAAAAAGTGCTTAAACTGGTTGTAGAAGCTGTGGAACTAAGTCTACATCAAGGAGTAGAAAAAGCCATGAGCCTTTACAATAGTCGCACAATTGCAGAAACAAACGCGGAAACAAAAAGGTGAGTTCGAGACGTTTGCCTGAAACAACTGCATATGTCCGAGTTACTGGTCAATCTTGGCAAAAAGGCACGATTGAGGGTGAAGTGACTGCCGGCAATTTTGAGTGGCAGTTTCAGTGGCGTTTCACGTCAGAAAAAACACTGATACTTGAGCCTTCTCAGGGTAGGGCATTGATTCAGGAACCGCTGCACCGCTTTCTGGAAAAATGGGATTATCAATTAGAACCCGGTGGCGATTATTCGTTTACGGTTCGGGCTGAATTTTAAAATCTTGGTAATGGGAAATTGGGAAAAGGTAATCGGGAATAAAAACTTCCTTTAGTAGGATATCCCGATTCCAGTAATTCTTTAATTAATTATGGGGAATGGCTGTAATGGGAAATTGGGAAAGGGCGATCGGGAAGGCAAACTTTCTCTAGTAGGAGGTCTCGATTCCAGTGATTCTTTAATTAAAGCAGGGTTCATCCCTTCTCGGTAAGCCCCGCAATAATACATTGTCAAAACAGCTTTGTAAGCCCAGTGATTGGAAGGTACATCGCTAAAAGGATTTGGCAGGGTTTCAGCCTGATTCTGCACGCAAGCAGTGAGAATTTGTTCTCGCAATTGCTGCACTTGAACTAAAGAATTATTTGGCTTGAATTGTGCGGTATTTTGTGCCTTTGCAGGAGCTAAAAAGCCTGTATAAATTAACAGTGTAGCAGTGGCAAAGAGGCTGAGTTTCATAAGTTTATAAATTTCTGAATAAGTTGATTGGTAGTGAGGACTTTAGTCCTCAAAGCTGTGGCAAATAAGGTCTCTTCGTCCTTACTACAAACCTTTGGAATGTTCGGACATTTTTTGCATTCGCAAAGCCAATACACTCAAAAACAACAGCCCCACTGCGCCAGCTAGCGGATTGCCGTTAACTCCTGTCACCCAGTCGGGTACAGATCCCGAATATCGCACTAACTGCCCGATGTTAATCATGTAATATCCCCAGACTAAACCTGCATGAAGCCCGATCGACAAACCGAGGCGATTTTGGCGCGATCTTTTTCCCCAAACCAGAATCAAACCCAGCAACAACAACCCCGGAAACTGCGGCCAACTCCCCAGCATTGCCGCGACAGGTTTGATAAAATGAGATAGGGCAAACACCAGGCTATTCGCCCACAGAGATATTTTATAATTGTAATCCCGCTGCAACTCGTCCAGCAACCAACCACGGAATACCAACTCCTCCGCAAAACCGACTCCAAGGGCGCTTAAAAGCCCTTCTGCGATGATTCTAGGCAAATTATCAGAATTTTGCCACGCGACTAAGCCGAACAGCCCTTGCACCGCAAATAAGCTGAAAGTGAGCAAAAGCCCGATCGCCAATCCAATTAAAAGCTCAAAACCGTTTTTTCGCGTATTGGCTAAACCGTAACTTTTGAGTAATTGGGTTTGTCCGTAAACCTGTTTTCCCCAGCGCGGCACTAGGAACAGAAACTCAGTAAACAACAATCCCATTGTCAGAATAGTTGCTAGGTTACTATCTTTAACTAACAGATAAATTGGTGCTGCTAGCGGCAGCCAAATTGCTAGCAAAATTAATAGGAAAATTATCACACGTAAAGGAAATGGATAAGTGGCTATTATTTGGCAGCGGTTAATCATTGGTTACAATTTACTTGCTGAGAGATTTTAATTTTTAGTAAAAATAAACATAACACGGGTCGGACGCATGAGTGAAATAGTCAACAACACTGTCGCTTAAATGAGTGACACTCAAATGGTGTAGCACAAATAAGTGTCACTCCAAAAAGCGACTGTAAACTCCCCAATACTGCCACTTATATATGGAGTATCACAATATGAAAGGATAAATAAAAATGTCTCAGCAAGATCCTACAAGTATCGATTTAACCAGTAGTGATTTTTCGTTTGGAGAAATGTCAGTCGATGACATAGCTGCGATCGCAGCAATAGAGGCTGGAATTAGCGATCCAACACATCCAATCGAGGGCGAAACTGCACCAATACCTAGCATCCCACCGCTACCGATCGCACCGACCGCAATTCCGATCGCCAAACGGCCCGTCAGTGGGCGCTACCGCGGTACATTAGGCAGCTTTCAACTCGAACTCCGGGTTGACGTTGATCGCACTCGACCAATGAAGCGGTTAAGCGGCGACTTCTTCCAAGTCAGCGGCGGTACGACTACCTATTTTGGCTCCTTTATCGTCGATGCGCCGACGATAAAGGTAACAGCTTCTCAAGTCGTCATCAAGGGCCTCGGAAGCTTTACCTTTGCCGCCGGATCTCCCGTAATACAGGTGACAATCCAGCGCAAGTTCATCTTCCAGCCGCAGGCGCCAGCAACGGTGGAATTTTTCACAAAGGGCGGAGTCGCCGGAGCAACTTACACTTGTGTCTTCGAGTCTGTCTATTTCCGCAGTCTGCGACTAGAAACAGACCAGGTTTCCGATGTTGTCACTCCCATATTCAGCAGCTACAACACGGGTTCCCTGCCGTCGGGGGGGCCAGCGCGCAACCTCAGCGTCGTCAGTTCCTATGCAGAAGCTGGGATCGAGATGATCGCAACAGCAGGAAACAACGTCATCAATATCGATGAAGCTGGTGCGGGCGCTAAATGGAGCAACTCAGAACTGCACGCTTCGATGCAGAAACACTTCACCTTGTGGCAGGATTTGCCGCAGTGGGCTGTTTGGCAGGTAGTTGCTCAACTTCACGACCTGGGCCCTGGGCTCTACGGCATCATGTTTGACCAGCAAGGGAAGCAGCGGCAAGGCTGCGCCGTTTTTCATCAAGGTATAGGCGGCGAAACTGCCGAAAAGCTGCGATTGCAGCTCTACACTTATGTTCACGAGCTGGGGCATAGTTTTAACTTGCTGCACTCGTGGCAAAAGTCCTTGGCGACGCCCCCTGGTACGAATCGCCCGCTGGCGCTGTCTTGGATGAACTATCCCTTTAATTATCCAGGACCGGGTGGCGAGGCTACCTACTGGAGCCAGTTTGCGTTTCAGTTTGACAATGAGGAGGTCATCCATCTCCGCCATGCGTTCCGCAACAATATTATTGTGGGTGGAAACGACTTTGCGATCGGCTCTGGTCTGGGCCAGGAAGTGATGGCCGATCCGATTCGCGATGAGTCGGGACTGACTTTCAGTATCTCTACCAACCAAAAGAGCTTCGCGCTAGGTGAGCCTGTGGTACTGCAATTAATGCTGGGAACGACGGCTGCGGGTGGGCGCCGGGTGCATACTTGGCTGCATCCGAATTGCGGCTTGGTCAAAATCGTGATTCGCAAGCCTAGCGGCGCAGTTGTGGTTTATGAACCGCTAATCGATCATTTAGTTGGTCAGCGAGAAAGCACGATCGCGCGCGATGATGTAATTCCAGAAAGCGCATATATCGGCTATGGCAAAGACGGATTTTATTTCGATCAACCCGGAAATTACCGGGTACGGGCGGTCTATGGGGCTTTGGACGGTTCAGAGGTATTCTCGGATATCATCACTATTCGCGTTCGCTATCCTGTGACGCCAATTGAGGAAGAATTGGCCGCTCTGTTTATCGGCGACGAACAGGGTTCTTTGCTCTATTTGCTGGGTTCGGATGATGAGTCTTTGCGAAGCGGTAACGATGCTTTTGAGGAAGTTCTAGCAAAATATCCGAAACACGCGATGGCAAACTATGTTCGGATGGTGAAGGGTATCAACGCTAGCCGTGACTTTAAAACGATTACCGACGATCGTGAAACCCGGGTGATTGTACGCCCTGCGGAGTTGGATGAAAGCGCCAAGTTGCTGACAGCAGTCGCCGATTCCAATATTCTCGACCCTGTTTCGGCACAGATGTCCCTTTCCTGTTTAGCTGAGGTTCAGGCTAAAACCGGCGATGAGGATGCTGTTAGCAAAACCTTTAGCAAAATCTCAGCAATGGAAGTCAAGACATTGCGATCGGCAGCCAAGAAGTAAAAAGTGAATTGGTGAATTACCCAGAAGATTGCTTTACTTTATTTTAAACTAAATAAGTAAAGCAATTTTTGTTAGTTTGTACAAAACACTGCTAGCAACAACTTCACAGCATTAATGATAAGTCTGTTGTTGGTTCGACACCTGATAATTCTGTTGGCACTTTTGGCGATCGGGTCTAGCTGCGTACCCGATCGCCCCCAAGCCGATTTTTTTACCCCTTACCATTACCAAGCGAGTACCACTATGCGTTTATCGATCAAACTTCGCGACGGTTTCAGCAATAGTACGGTCATTATAGAAGTCAACGGACAGCAAGTCTATCGCAAGTCAGGCGTGACTACAGATTTGACGATTTCCTTCGCGGATGCGGTGGAAGTTCCTGTTGAAGAATCCACAGTTAAATTGAAGGTGGCGGTGGAGGGTGGCGAGACGCAAACCAAGGAAATCCGAGTGCAAGATACTCCTTTTGTTGATGTCTGGATTCTTAACGGAAAAATGGAGTTGCGAGCATCCAAGGAAGAGATGCCGATGCTTTAGCAACTAGCCGATTCCACGGGAAATTAAACATTGACATCTTGCGGTTATTTCATAATGGTGCAAAGCCGATTTTTGGGCGCTGCGAACTGGTGCGGGCTGTACGCAGCAGACAGAAACAGGTACAATAGCATTGTATCTGTTGCAACTTTAGGTAAAATAAGTTAAAAAGCCAGGTGACAATGACTGAAGCCTCCGATTTTTCCAATGTCGATCGAGAATTAGATGACACAATTTTAAGCTTCGCAGACATTCAGGCAGAACTCAACCTGCGCCACGCTAAAGATGCTCTGCGAGATATAGTAGAAAATCTCGACTTGACAGTTCAAGAGCGAACTGGACTGGAACCGGAAATTGGCGGGTTAGAGAAAATGCTCGACAAGCTAGAGCGCGCTTGCGTGCAAATAGCTGTGTTTGGGATGGTGGGAAGGGGAAAATCTTCGGTTTTGAACGCGCTGCTAGGTCAAAATGTGTTTGAAACTGGCCCGACTCACGGGGTGACTCGCACGACGACTATCGGCCAGTGGGATGTCGGAGAGGGAATTGATGAGAATTTGCCCGATGGCTTACGCCCTGCTACGCTACGACTTTCGCCAGTTATTTACCGTTTGTCGCAAGTTGAATTAGTCGATACTCCGGGAATAGATGAAGTTGACGGCGAAACTCGCGAACTTTTAGCCCGCCGCGTTGCTCAACAAGCAGATTTGATTTTGTTTGTGGTTGCTGGCGACATTACGAAGGTGGAATACGCAGCACTTTCGCAGTTGCGGGAAGCCGGAAAACCGATGTTATTAGTGTTTAATAAAATTGACCAGTATCCTGATGCAGACAGGCTGGCAATTTATCATAAAATTCGAGACGATCGCGTCAGAGAATTATTGTCTCCCGATGAAATTGTGATGGCGGCGGCTTCGCCTTTGACAGCGAGGGCGGTGCGCCGTCCCGACGGCAGTATGGGTGTGCAAATGACTCGCAGTTTGCCACAAGTGCAAGATTTAAAATTAAAGATTTTGGAGATTTTAGACCGAGAAGGCAAGTCTTTGGTGGCGCTGAATACGATGCTGTGTGCGGGGGATATTAACGAGCAGTTGGTGCAGCGAAAAATGGAGATTCGAGATGACGCGGCTAATCGAATTATCTGGAACGGGGTAATGACGAAAGCGGTAGCGATCGCACTTAATCCAATTACTGTAGTTGATCTTCTTAGCGGTGCGGTAATTGATGTGGTGATGATCTTAACTTTATCTAAAGTTTACGGCATTGCGATGACGGAAGCGGGCGCGGTGGAATTGCTGCAAAAGATTGCGATTAGTATGGGGGGAATTACTGCGGGGGAATTGTTGGCTAATTTTGGTTTGAGTTCTTTGAAAGGATTGTTGGGTTTGGCGACGCCGGCGACGGGGGGTTTGGCTTTAGGGCCTTATTTGTCTGTGGCGGTGACGCAAGCTGCGATCGCGGGGGTTTCTTCCTATGGTATCGGTCAAGTTACTAAGGCTTATTTGGCTAATGGTGCTTCTTGGGGAGATGATGGGCCAAAGGCTGTGGTGAGCAAGATTTTGTCTTCTTTGGATGAGGATTCTATTTTAAATCGGATTAAGGAGGAGTTGCGGGCTAAGTTGGATTTGGGAAGTGTGGAAAAACAGAAATCTTAGCGATCGGCTGTTTTACGTTGACCCAGCAATTATGGCGCAGCCCTGGCGCAATCCGGCAGGGGTTTAAACCCCTGCCTCAAAGCTAAATTTGTGTGAAGACAATTTAACAAATTATTAGGATAACAACCTGTTACCAATTAGCAATTATTACTATATCTTACTAACTCAAAACTTATGCAACTGGCACAGGTGGGGCGATTACGGCAAATAAGGTGTGCTGTGCACACCCTACTCTAATTCCGCGAAGGCGAACTTTGTTTGTGTAGCCGCCAATTCGATTCGGCGGGTTAAGATCGAATTTTTAATCCTAATCCGAGTCAGCGGCTTAACATCGGGTTTTCAACCCTAATTCGCTCCTATTTATAACCCCTATTTTTCTCCGACCAAATGCGGGTTGGTAGTCCCCAAACGTAGACAAATCCTTCGGCAGCTTTGTGATCGAATTCGTCCTCTGCGCCGTAGGTTGCTAAGTCGAAACTGTACAGTGAATTGTCAGATTTGCGGCCGACAATCGTCGCATTTCCTTTGAATAGTTTGAGCCGCACGGTTCCAGTGACTCGCTTTTGCGTGTCCTGAATAAATGCGTCTAAAGCGGTTTTCAAAGGATTGTACCAAAGACCGTTGTAAATCATTTGGCTGTAAGTTTCTTCGATGCCGCGCTTGTATCGCGTGACATCTGCTGTCAGGGTCAAACTTTCTAAGTCTTGGTGCGCGTGCATCAAAACTAAAATCGCTGGTGTTTCGTAAATTTCCCGCGATTTAATCCCGACTAAGCGGTTTTCAATCATGTCGATGCGCCCTACTCCGTGATTTCCAACTATTTCGTTGAGTTGGGAAATTAAGGCAACTGGTGATAAATCTTTGCCGTTTAAAGTGACAGGATTCCCGCAATCAAAACCGATTTCTAGGTATTCGGGTGTGTCGGGAGTTTGCTCGATCGCCTTTGTCATCAAATACACCTCTTCCGGCGGTTCCGCCCAAGGATCTTCGAGGATTCCGGCTTCAATTGCCATTCCCAATAAGTTGCGATCGATACTGTAAGGCGAAGACTTTTTCACTGGCGACGGAATGCCACATCTTTCGCCGTAGGCGATCGTTTCCTCGCGGCTCATTTTCCACTCCCGCGCCGGTGCTAAGATTTTAATCTTGGGGTTGAGCGCGCCGATCGACACATCGAACCGCACCTGATCGTTTCCTTTACCTGTGCAACCGTGGGCGATCGCATCTGCACCGTATTTTTCCGCAGCTTCTACTAACAATTTAGCAATCAGCGGGCGAGCCAGGGCAGTCGAAAGGGGATAACGGTTTTCGTAAAGTGCGTTAGCTTGAATTGCTGGAAACGCATAGTCTTTGACAAATTCTTCGGTAGCATCAATAACTAAAGATTCCGAAGCACCGGATGCTAAAGCTTTTTTGCGGATCGGTTCTAATTCGTCTCCCTGTCCCAAATCCGCAGCCAGAGTAATTACTTCTTCAACACCCCACTCGTTTTTGAGGTAAGGAATGCAGACGGAGGTATCGACTCCGCCGGAATATGCTAGGACAACTTTTTTAGCGCGACTCATGAAAATACTCGGTAAGTGGGAAACTCAGCGGCTTTGGCCCTGAGAGGGAAACGACACGAGCGGTTTTAACCGCCTACCCCTTTCGGGGCTAGACAAGTAGAGGAATGGTACTTGTCTAATCCCTGTATTGCCGGGAGCGCCTTGCCATTCCAGTAAAGTGAGCTTCGCCAATGTTTAAAGAGCTTTTTAGACTTGCAACACTGTTCCAGTGACCTTAGAACTGTTTAATTGCAAATGACAGAGCAGGAAACTAGCTACGCATTTCCGGGTGTCGTGACTCAACAAACATAGTCAGTTAAGACTTAGGCTGGTCAGTACGGCTTGCAGGAATTGCTCTTACAAGCCCAGTATCTTTTAGACCTGGGTTACTGACTGCTATTTACATCCTGAATTTAGATGTGATATTTAACCAACTTTGTATTATGCACCTAATTGAGATCGATTCTTGTCATAAATAGTACAGATTTATATATTCTTTTTTTGCTAAACTTGGCTATTTACCGGGGGAGTTGCTGCGAAAAATCTGCTACCGTGGGATACGGTAACTGTGGCGATGGGGAAAAAGCGTGTTTTTTAGTGTTGTGATTCCGACGTATAATCGTAAACCGATTTTGGCAAAATGTCTACTGGCTTTGGAAAATCAGCAGTTCGGTGAGATTGTCAGAGAGTATGAAGTAATTGTCGTGGACGACGGATCGACGGACGGGACGCTGGAGTGGTTGGTGGCAAATGCTGACTTGTTGCCCCATGTGCGATCGATCTGTCAATCTCATCAGGGCCCGGCGGCGGCGCGGAATTTGGGCGTTGAAGATGCTAAGGGCGATACGATTATTTTTATTGACAGCGATTTGGTGGTAACAGAGCATTTTTTGCAAGCACACGCCGATGCTTTACTACAGGGTTACAAAGATACTGATGCTGTTTTTACTTACGGCAGCGTGATTAATACTTGCAATTTCGACAATCCTACCTCAGAACCTTACAAAATAACCGATTTTTCAGCCGCTTATTTTGCTACGGGAAATGTGGCGATCGCCCGCCACTGGCTGCTGGCTGCTGGACTGTTTGACAATCGCTTTCAACTGTACGGATGGGAAGATCTAGAGTTGGGAGTTAGGTTAAAAAAATTAGGTTTGAAACTCATTAAATGTCCGGCTGCTGTCGGCTATCACTGGCATCCACCTTTTAGTTTAGAGCAAATTCCGGGCATGATTGACCGAGAAATTCAGCGCGGTAGAATGGGAGTTTTGTTTTATCAAAAACACCCAATTTGGGAAGTACGGATGATGATTCAAATGACTTTTTTGCACCAAATCCTATGGGGAGTTTTATCATTAGGTGGGATGCTGAACGAGCGAACTATGACTCCTTTTTTGCAGTGGTTGATTGACCAAGGCAAGCCGCAGTTAGCTCTAGAAATTGCTCGGATTTTTCTGAATTGGTATAACGTGAAAGCCGTGTACGCCGCTTGCGGGGAATTGCAGACCGAGACAAAGATACCATAAATCAGCCCGACAGCGCAAATAAAATATAAGATATTGTAGGAGTATTTCAGGGCCCATTGGTGTCAACTTAAGCTCAAATATAGTAAAGGCTTACTGTTTGACAATTATGCCTACACTGCCCTAGCGCTGCTAAAAATGGGGATTTAGGGAACTCAAGACTTGGATACAAACCAGAAAAACAAATAATTTTAGTCTTAAGTTGACACCCATGTTCCGGCCGATTTGAATTAACCTTTCCCGTGAGGATATCTACTGAAAAAGACACAAAAAAAGCCACCAGATAAAGGCAAGCAAAATCGGTTTATAGAAAGTGTACAAGCTTTACCTTTAATCAAAATTGCTTGCTTACCTGTGATTTGAGCAAGATAGGCTGTTTTCTCACTCGGCTCCGATAATTTTATCTACCAACATTTTCCAACGAGCATTAGTTTTGATATAATGACAGATAATTTAGGAGTGTGCTAGAGAGTCAATAGTTGTGCTGGTTTATCTGAGAGTGTTAGCTACAAGCGGTTAATGACTTTAAAAATATTCCCACATATACAACTTGAATAGTTTGAGGGTCTGCTGTGAATACAACTGACAATAAAAATCCAAGACTAGAAACACTTAGACTTCAAAACACTGTCTTACAAGAAAATATTTTAATGGTGGACGACCATCCAGAAAGCTTGCGGCTTTTATCCCAGCTTTTGTCTAAGCGGGGATATAAAGTGCGGCCGACACGAGATGGCAAATTGGCTCTTAACTTTGCTCTGTCGAGTCCACCAGACTTGATTTTGCTGGACATCATGATGCCCGGTATGGATGGCTATCAAGTCTGCGAACAGCTAAAAGCTTGTCCGCAAACCAAAGATATTCCTGTGATTTTTATTAGCTGTTTCGATGAAGTTTTTGATAAAGTCAAAGCTTTTTCACTGGGGGCGGCAGACTACATTACTAAACCCTTTCAAACAGAAGAAGTGGTGAGTCGCGTCGAAAATCAACTGCTTCTGAGCCGTCTTTATAAACAAACTTTAGCACAAAATGCGCGGCTGCAAGCAGAAATAGAAGAACGCAAGCGGATCGAAGCAGAACTCCGAGACAGCCAACGCTGGCTGTCGGCAATAATTCAAACACATCCTAATCTTTTGTACGTTTCCGATTTGATTGAACAGCGAACTCTGTATATCAACCGCGAAATCTATAGCGATATTGGCTACACCCTAGAAGAAATCCAGCAGATGGCAGGAGGATTTCTTCCTAAGTTAATACACCCTGAAGATTTGCCAGGATTCTCAGAACATCTGAGGAGGATTGAGGCAGCAAAAGACGGTGAAAGCTTTGAGTTTGAGTACCGAATTCAGCACAAAAATGGTGAATATCGCTGGTTTGTTAGCGTGGATACCGTGTTTGCCAGAACAGCCGACGACAAACCTTGGAAAATTTTGGGGACGGCTACTGAAATTAGCGATCGCAAACAAGCAGAACTCGAACTTAAAACAGCTTTAGCTGCTTTGGAACGGCAAATTAAGCAAAGATTTCTGCTAGAAACAATTACTCTGGAAATTCGCTACAGCTTAAAGCAGGAGCAAGTTTTTCAAACAGCGACGGCCCAAATTGGTCGTATTTTTAATGCGGATTGCTGCTTGTTTCACACCTACACAGAACACCCTATTCCCAGAATTGTTAATGTCGCTGAGTACAGAAAGTCCGCATCCAAATCCCTTTTAGATTTAGAAATACCCATAGATGGCAATCCTCACGTTCAGTTTTTATTATCCCAAGATCAAGCTGTAGTTTCTGACGATGTTTTTTCCGAACCGCTGCTAGAAAACGTCCGAGATTTGTGCGGTCAAATAGGTTTGAAGTCGATGATATCCATCCGCACTTCCTACCAGGGAAAAGCCAACGGAATGATATGCTTGCACCAGTACGATCGCCCGCGCCACTGGACACCAGATGAGATCGGATTATTGAAAACTGTGGCGGCACAAATGGGAATTGCGATCGCTCAAGCCAATCTTCTCGAACAAGATAAACAACAGCGACTTAAACTTCAACAAAGCGAAGCTAGTCTAGCAGCAGCCCAGAAAATTGCCCATATCGGCAGTTGGGAATTTGATTTGGTCACAAATAAAATCACTTGGTCAGAAGAAGTATTCCGCATTTTTGGTCTTGACTCAAGTGCAACTGAACCGACATCTGCCAAACTTTTAAAGATGTGTCATCCCGACGACAGAGAATTATTTCAACAAACAGTTAGCCTGACTATCTCACAAGGAATTTCCTACAAAAGAGAGTTCCGCTTTTTGCATCCTAGCGGTCAAATTATATACGTGGAAGGAAGGGGAGAAGCGGTTTTTAGCGAGACTGGGGAAGTAATCAAACTGTTGGGAACAGTGATGGATATTAGCGATCGCAAACAAGCCGAAGCAGCTTTGCAAATTAGCGAAGAACGTTTTTATCTGGCATTTGAAGGCAGTGCGATGGGATTGTGGGACTGGAATCTGGCCACGGGAGAAGTCTATTTTAATCCGCGGTGGAAAATGATGCTGGGATATGAAGTAGAGGAAATAGCAAATAGTTTTGCATCCTGGGAGAAACTGGTACATCCAGAGGATTTGTCTCCGGCTAAAGCAGCGCTAAATGCTCACCTCGAAGGCCAAAATCCTACTTACGAAGTGGAATTTAGGATGCTGACAAAATCCGGCGAGTGGAAGTGGATTTTAGCTCAAGCGAAGGTGATGGAACGCGACGCTTCGGGAAATCCTTTGCGGATGACGGGCACGCATATTGATATTAGCGATCGCAAACAAGCCGAAGTAGATTTGCAATTTAGTGAACAGCGAGAACGAGAAAAAGCGCAACAGTTAGAAAAAACTTTGGCTGACTTGAAAAAAGCTCAATCTCAGCTTATTCAATCAGAAAAAATGTCAAGTATTGGGCAAATGGTAGCGGGAGTAGCCCACGAAATTAATAACCCCATCAGCTTCATCTATGGCAATATTATTCCCGCCGCACAGTACGCTCGCGATTTGGTAAAATTGATCCATCTCTACCAGCAATACTATCCCGAACAAGTTCCAGAAATAGCCCAAGAATTGGCAGAAGTCGAGGTAGATTTCATTGCTGATGATTTCCCAAAAATCATGTCTTCAATGCAAGAAGGTGCTAACCGAATTAAGCAGATAGTGCTGTCTTTGAGAAACTTTTCGAGACTAGACGAAACAGAGCGCAAAGTAATAGACATTCATGAAGGGATAGAGAGCACTTTGGTGATTTTGCAGCACCGATTCCAGTCACAGCCAAAACGTCGGGAGATTCAAGTTATTAAAAATTACGGGAACCTGCCCAAAGTCGAGTGTTATCCGGCTCAATTAAACCAAGTATTTATGAATTTGCTGGTGAATGCGATCGACGCTGTGGAAGAGTCATCAGCAAACTGTACTTGCAAAGTTAACCAGATTCGCATTGTTACTGAAGTCAGCAGCGAAAATCAAGTGCGTGTGCGGATTTCTGACACCGGGCCCGGTATCCCTCCCGAAATTCAGTCAAGGATGTTTGACCCATTTTTTACTACCAAACCGATCGGCACCGGCACTGGTTTGGGGTTGTCGATTAGTTACCAAATTGTGAAAGACACCCACGGCGGTAAGTTGGAGTGTCATTCAGAAGTTGGCCGGGGAACAGAATTTGCGATCGAACTGCCAATTTCGCAAAAGTTAAAAGTTAAAAGTTAGGATAAGCTGTTAAATCAGGGGCGGTAAATTAACCATAATTTTTGTAGGGGCCAGTTCACCAACCATCTATAATATCAGCCAGAGATGAGCCTAAACCCACCCCGACCGTCAGATGGGGGGGAATTCAACGGATATTATATGAATCGTCTATCAGAACCTATTTTAGAGTGCGTCATAACCTGAGATTTTCTCCCGTATTTGCTGCGAACGGTCTGTCATTTAGTTTAATCTTATCTTAAACATGATATAATAAAAAGTTAGCCTTTTGAGGCTCCAGACGTGGAGCTGCTAAAATTAGTAGTGAATATTACAGTTGCTATTATACAAACTCTGTCAACATACGTCTGCTGTAGCGTCTACCACATTTTAACTGAATTATGACTGACTCAATTCGCTTCCTCATGTGTGCTCCCGACCACTACGATGTGGATTACGTGATTAATCCGTGGATGGAGGGAAATGTCCACAAATCATCGCGCGATCGCGCCGTCGAACAGTGGGAAAAACTTTACCACGTCCTCAAAGAAAACGCCGTGGTAGACCTCGTACCGCCCGCAAAAGGCTGGCCGGATATGGTTTTCACCGCCAACGCAGGCTTACTTTTAGGCAATACCTTCGTCCTCAGCCGTTTCTATCACAAAGAACGCCAAGGCGAAGAACCCTATTTCAAAGCATGGTTTGAAAGCAAAGGTTTCACCGTGCACGAACTCCCGAAAGACTTGCCGTTTGAGGGTGCGGGCGATGCTTTACTCGATCGCGAAGGACGCTGGTTGTGGGCCGGATACGGCTTCCGTTCCGAACTCGACTCGCACCCGTTACTAGCAAAATGGCTCAACATAGAAGTGCTTTCGCTGCGTTTAGTTGACGAACGTTTCTATCACCTAGACACCTGTTTTTGTCCTCTGACAGGCGGATATTTGCTCTACTATCCAGCAGCATTTGACTCGTATTCCAACCGCTTAATCGAAATGCGAGTTGCGCCGGAAAAACGCATTGCTATTGAAGAAGCAGATGCCGCAAATTTTGCCTGCAATGCGGTCAATATTGACAAAGTTGTGGTAATGAACAAGGTTAGCGAAGCCTTGAAAACGCGCATTACTCAGGCCGGTTTTCAAGTAATTGAAACGCCGATGAGCGAATTTCTGAAAGCGGGCGGCGCCTGTAAGTGTTTGACGCTGCGGGTAACGGAACCGGTGCAAGAAGATCGATCGGCAAACGTGATGGTAGAAAGCCGCACAATTCGCATGGAAGGTCACTTGCTGGATGCTGGTTTAATTAGTCGTGCTTTGGACTTAATTGTCGATCTCGGTGGCAGTTTCCAAGTGCTCAATTTCAATCTGGGAGAGCAGCGGCAAAGTACATCATCTGCCGACGTTAAAGTTTCGGCTCCTTCCCACGATGTGATGGAAGAAATGATGGGAATGCTGATTGACTTGGGTGCAGTGCCGCCACCACAAGAGATTTGCGACGCTATTTTAGAACCGGTAGTCCAAGATGGTGTCGGCCCAGACGACTTTTATGTAAGTACAATTTATCCCACGGAAGTGCGGGTAAATGGTCAGTGGGTGAAAGCGCAAAATCAGCGGATGGATGGAGCAGTTGCTATTACTGAAACCGCTGATGGCCCAGTGGCTAAATGCAAATTACTGCGAGATTTAAAAGTAGGAGAAAAAGTCGTTGTTGATGTGGTCGGCATCCGCACCATCCGCAAAACAGAATCGCGGGAACAGCGCAATTCGCAAGAATTTAGCTTTATGTCGGGCAGCGTTTCTAGCGAGCGGCGCGTAGAATTGGTCGTGGAACAAGTAGCGTGGGAATTGCGCCAAATTCGCGATCGGGGTGGCAAAGTTGTAGTTACTGCGGGGCCTGTTGTTATCCATACTGGCGGTGGCGAACATTTAGCGCATTTGATTCGCGAAGGTTACGTGCAAGCGCTGTTAGGTGGAAATGCGATCGCAGTTCACGACATGGAACAATCGAATATGGGAACCTCTTTAGGGGTTGACATGAAACGCGGTATTGCTGTGCGTGGCGGACACCGACATCACTTGAAAATAATTAACAGTGTGCGGCGCTACGGGAGTATTGCTAAAGCTGTTGAAGCAGGCCTGGTTACTAACGGTGTGATGTACGAATGCGTGAAGAACAATATACCGTTTTCGCTGGCTGGTTCGATCCGCGATGATGGCCCACTTCCCGACACGCAAATGGATTTAGTTAAGGCTCAAGAAGAATATACTGAGCTGTTACGTGGTGCGGATATGGTGTTAATGCTGTCGTCTATGCTGCACTCAATTGGTGTGGGAAATATGACGCCTGCGGGTGTGAAGATGGTCTGTGTGGACATTAATCCGGCGGTGGTGACGAAATTGAGCGATCGGGGGTCGATCGAGTCTATTGGAGTTGTTACCGATGTGGGATTGTTCCTAAGTTTGTTGGTTAATCAATTGGATAAATTGACCAGCCGCCATCATGTAGCTCAATCTGTTTAGATTTAGCGAGTAGGGTGTGTTTTGAAACCCGGAGATCCCCCCTAGCCCCCCTTAATAAGGGGGGGACTGGAAGCACTCTTTCGTCCCCCTTTTTAAGGGGGATTTAGGGGGATTGAGACTAGGCTACAACCCTGAGTTAGAGTACGAAATTCCTATAAATGTTGAGGCAAACAGCAATGGTACAGGAATTAATAGACCTCAGAAATTGTATTTTAGAAGGCAGGAAGGAAGATGCTCTAGCAATTGTCGATGAATTAGAGGGCATGAGCAAACAAGCAACTCTGCGGAATATCGGGTCTTTTTTATTGATTCTGCTAATCCACCTCATTAAAAATCAAGTAGAACAGCGTTTAACAAATTCTTGGGCCGCTTCTATTGCAAATTCTGTCCGAGGTATTAAAAAGCTCAATCTCAAAGATAATAAAACATCCTACTATATCAATTCCTCGGAGTGGTGGTCTTTTATAGAAGATGAACTAGAAGCGGCTATTCGTGAGGCTAGCCGGGAAGTGTTGGAAGGAAAGTTAAGCCGTGCTCAACTCAATCAAAGAGTGGACAGAGAGCAAATTATGGCGATCGCAACTGGGCTACTGTCTCTGACATACACTTATTCTAGAGGTGAATTCGAGGATGCGATCGATGAGCATTTAGCTGACTTGCCTGGTGGTGAAGACTGGAATTAAGAGATTTAACCGCAGAGGGCGCAGAGAACGCAGAGGGAGATCCCAGAGAGATGAATAATTCCGATGAAGCGCGGATTTGATATTGATATTCCAATAAAAAACCTCAGACCCGCAAGTCTGAGGACCGGAGTTCCTGAAAATCGTCACTTCTTACTATTGTCGCTAACAAACACCCGAACATACAAGAGGGGTGCAACCCAGCAGGACAGCTTGTGGCAGATAGAGATTGCTTCGTGACTCGGAAGGCGAAAGCAATTTTTAACTCAACACTTCACAAAAGCAAAACAATTCTTCTCGCCATTTTCAGATCTGAGTTGATAATTATTGCTTTAGGATGGCAGTCTGTCCTCGATCGCAATATAAGGCTCACCGTGAGTGCCCGTATATATTTGAGTCGGGCGGTAAATGCGGTTTGCCTCTAGCTGTTCCTTCCAGTGGGCCAACCAGCCAGCAACGCGGGCGATCGCAAAAACTGGTGTAAATAAGTCGATCGGAATTCCCATTTTTCGGTAAACCAGACCCGAATAGAAATCTACATTTGCATAAATTCCTTTGTGACCCAATTTCTCCTCAACCACTTCTTCCAACTCGACAGCAATGTCGTAATAATCGTCGTGACCGAAGTTCTCAAATAACTGTTCTGCTAACCCTTGGAGAATAGTTGCTCTCGGATCTTTCACCTTGTAAACTCGGTGACCGAAACCCATGATTTTGTCCTTGTTTGCAACGCACTTCTCGACAAAAGGCCGCACATTTTCTACCGAACCAATTTGCTCCAACATATCAATCACTTCTTCATTAGCTCCCCCGTGCAGCGGCCCCGCCAAAGTGCCAACTGCTGAAGCAATTACCCCGTAAGGGTCTGTCAGCGTCGAAGCTGTTACCATTGCCGAAAATGTAGAGGCATTAATTGTATGTTCAGCGTGGAGAGTCAGACAAGTGTCAAAAATGCTAGCTAACAGTGGATCGGGTTCTTGCTCGTTGAGCATATAAAGAAAGTTAGCCGAGTAGTCCAAGTCATCCCTCGGCCGCACCGGGTCATTTCCCCGTCGCATTTGCTGGAACGCTGCTACCATTGTGGGAATCTTAGCTAGCAGTCGCACTACAGCTTCTCGAATGTATGCTGGGTTAGCCAGGGCTCTGCGAGAGTAGAACAAGCCCAAGGCGGCCGCTGAAGCTTGCAGGGCGTCCATGGGATGTCCTCTTTCTGGAAAGCATTTCATCATGTCCCGGATGCGATATTTGATCCGGCGGTGATAGCGAATTTCATGCTCGAAAGCTTCTAGTTCTTCCTTTGTCGGAAGTACCCCCCAGATTAATAAATATGAAGTTTCGAGAAAGGAGCTTTTGAGTGCCAGTTCCTCGATGCTAATCCCGCGATATTCCAGCAACCCTTTTTGTCCATCGACGTAGCTAATGCTGGACAAGGTGGCGGGAACACCTTCTAAACCTGGTTTGAATTCGCCGACGACCATTGCGATACCGTTTTATGTGAGTTCAATCTACTAAAAGTACATTACCAGAAACGAAGATAGTGTCACAGTCTTGACAAATAATCATTTAATTGGGGTTCAGAAACCGGGTTTTTCAACAGATAGCCCGATCGCCCCGCTGCGTATTGTCGCCCCTCAAACCCGGTTTCGCCGTGCCAGAATGCGGTTTTAAGAGGGCTGGCGCGTCCTGTTAATGTCGGGGCGGTTCGCTGTTTCTAGGGGAGCAAAAACTTGGGCGCAGTTAGCCAAAACATTTGGCTGCGGCCCACTGGGGAGCCTGTTTCGGGGAGGATTAAGCCGATGATACCTGCTTTTTTGAGAATCAGGGCATCTTGCGATCGAGCCCAAAGCAAAGTTTCTGCCCAGTTGCCCAAATCGGGTTGGTGGCCCACCAGGGCCAAGCTGCGGCTACCTATTTCCTGCCACTGTTTGTACCACTCCAGCCAGTTCCCGATGTCTCCTGAAGGTGCGAGGGTGGCGGATTCTTCTATTTGGGAACTCAAACCGACTGTTTGCAGGATTTGGGCGGTTTGCTGGGCCCGCAGTAGGGGACTGGTGAGAATCAGGTCAAACTGAATTTCGAGTTCGTACAGCCGTTGGGCAATTTTCCTGGTTTTACGATCGCCCTCTTTAGTCAGGGGGCGTTCTGAGTCTGTATCATATTCTTCGGGTGCGGCGGCGATACCGTGCCGGATCAGATAAATAACCATATATCAATACTTCCAGGCATTGGGTCCCGTTTTTCTAGGAGCTGTCTAGGATATACCTACCTTTTGCCTATTCTACAACTGTATTGAAATCTGGCGCTGTCATCTGGTTGGCGCTTGTGTAGCGATCGCGCCCTTGTCGTTTCGCATCATATAATGCTCGATCGGCGAGGGCAATGAGTTCATCCGGTGATGTTTCCGCAGTGGGAATCACAGTTGCAATTCCCATGCTAACAGTCACGATCGAGCTCACCTCAGATTGCTCGTGAGGGATTCCCAAATCTCGGATTGCCTCTCGGATCGACTCAGCAACCGCAATCGCGCCATCTGCATCCGTATTCGGTAGGATAGCAGCGAATTCTTCGCCCCCGTAACGTGCAAACAGATCCGATGAACGTTTAACCGCTTGTGCAGCCGATGAAGCCACTTTTACTAAACAAATATCCCCAGCTTGATGTCCGTAGCAATCGTTATATCGCTTGAAATAATCTACATCCAACATAATCAACGAAAGCTGTTGTTTCCCCTGCATCAGCCGGTGCCATTCCGACTGCAATTGCTCATCGAAACAGCGACGGTTTGCTACTTGTGTTAACCCATCTGTCGTAGCAATTAATCTTTCTTGTTCCGCCCGGTGTCTGAGCATCTCCTCGGCCCGCTTGCGTTCTGTAATATCAGCAAAAGTTGTTACTACCCCATAGGGTTGAGACTGATTCATCTGGAACAGCGGTTGCGAATTAATCGAAATCCAAGTCAGCGTTTTATCCGATTTCTGAATGCCCATCACCACATTTGATACGGGTTTTCCCGTCCGTAGGGTAATCATTGCCGGATGCTGTTGGCAAGGGAAAGGAGAGCCATCTTCGTGAACGGTTCGCCAGTCTAAATCTATGGATGTACGCCCCATCAGTTGTTCGGGGGTCAGTCCGAGAATCCTTCCGGCACTAGCATTACAGGTAGTAATTTGTCCGTCTGCTAGCTGAAGTACGACGCCTTCAGTCATGCTTGTAATCACAGAACGATACCGTTCCTCGCTCTCCTGTAATTGACTCAGGAGAATGTTTTTAGCCTCAAACTCTGAAGCCAGATGCAGGCTACCCGCCAAAAACCCGGCCATCAGTTGTAAGGTATGAATATCTGACTCTGTAAAGGCACAGGGTCTAGCGGAAACAACTTTTAAGACGCCAACCCGATCGTCCTGATAGAACAAGGGAACAACCACCAGTGACCGGATACCAATGCGCTGACAGACAGACTGCTCCACCCGTGCATCGGTTTGTGAATCATCACAAAGCATAATTTGGCCGGTCGCAATACATTGTCCCGATAAACTTGTCCCTACTTTCATCCGTAATCCAACATAGGTGCTGGCGATACCGCTGGCTGCCCGATACACCAACTCATCCCCTTCCAAGATTTCAATCACGGCCCCATCGGCACCGATCAATTTTTGAGTTCGATCGTTAATCACCGCCATCACTGCATCCAGGTTAGGATTGCGGATGGCGATTTCCTGTTGGGTGGCAATCACCACAGCCAGACGCCCGAACTCTTGCTGTAATGCTGCTTCTGCTTGCTTGCGATCGGTGATATCCTTCATAAAGCAGTGATGCCCGATCGATCGCTCCTGCGAGTCGTAGGCTGCCAACATCACCACCTGCTTGTAAAAAATCGAACCATCTTTCCTGATACCCCGGGCCTCAACTTCCACTCGGCCCTCGGCTAGCATTTTTTGATAAGCCGTCATCATCCTGTGGCAGTCGTCGGGATGAACTGTTTTCTGCCAATTCATACCAACCATTTCTTCAGGCTGATAACCCGCTATATTGGCGTAGGCTTGATTAACGGTGAGGTAGCGTCCGAAAACATCCAGTCGCGAGATGCCTTCCACAGCATTAGCAAGAGCTGTACTCATTTCTCTGAGTTCTGTTTCCGCCTGGACAATATCCGTAATGTCTTGAGATGTACCAAACAACCGAATGACTTTTCCCTCTGCATTGAGTTGAACCTGTCCTCTGGCTTCGGTATGGCGGATAGAACCATTCGGGCCCACGATTCTAAGGCGCAATAGATAAGGCTCTCCGTGAGTGAGCGCTCGTTGAACTACCCGGTGTAGCTGTTTGGCACTTTCGGGATGGTAAAGCCGCAAGTTTTCTTCATAAGTAGGTTCGCCTAGGGCCCTAGATCGTCCCAAAATCTCGAATAGTTCGGGAGACCAGGTAATTTTACCCGTAATCACGTCCCACTCCCAGTTACCGATGTGGGCAACCCGCTGGGCTTCTGACAACCGGGTTTCACTCTTTTGCAGGGCTGTTTCTGTCTGCTGGCGGTCGGTAATGTCCTTTTCGTTCACGAGCAACATCGGGTTGCCTGTTACCGGGTCGTTGGTACACCGCACGTCCATCCCATGCCAGCGAATTCCCGCCAGAGTAATCACTTGAGCCTCCGTGCTAAATACCTCACCGGACTGAAGAACTGCCATTGCTCGCTCTGCTACCTGAGAGTCAACAAAGTGACTCACAAAAGCATTATCTGTCGCAGAGCCACGGTGCAGCGCCTCCCCGTAACAGCGCAAGGCCGCCGGGTTTTGCAGCAGCGGCACACCTTCGAGGGTGTATAGCGAAACCATCAGTGTGGTGTGTCGGATTGCCTCGATCGATCGCAGGGTTTCTGGTTCGATTTGAGGAGCGGTTTCGACCTTACCCTCGACCAGGATTGCCAAACGCCCGCTATCAATCCTGATGCCAGAGCACCGACAGCCGACAGAAACAGCCTCACCGGCCGGGTAAAACGTCCACTGCTCGGACAAGGTTTGGCCTTGCTCAAACTGCTGCAGATAGCTCTGCAAGCGAATCCGAGTAGACTCTGACAACATATCCCTAAAGTTGCGGATCGCGAGTTGCTGGCGCGTCGAAGCATTCCAGAGGTACAAGGAAGCTTGGTTTGCCCACGGCATTTGCCAATCCTCAATATCAAATATCCAGATCGGGTTTTGCAACAAGTCAAAGGCTTTGAGGTGGACAATATCGCCGCTCAGGGAACAGGCCAAGTCTGGTGGTAGACAATTTTGATGACTGACTCTGGGCGCGCTTTCTGTATTGGGATCAGTTTGATTCGGTGCTGTTTCGAGTTCCGGCGGTTGATTTGGTGGCAGCACCGGGGGGTGAGATTCCAAGTGCCATATCTTCAACCCGATCTGCATTGCAACCTGTTGCAGGATCTCAAGGTCGAGAGGTTCCCACTGACGCGGACTTCGGCATTGATGAGCAATCAACAGTCCCCAAAGCTTCGGAGATTGCTGTTGTTGGCCATCTAGAAAGATTGGCGCAACTAAATTTGCCTGAACTTGGATGCGATCGAGCAATTCGACATCACAAGCTTGAAGATCACCAGCGTGAATATCAGAAATGCTGCTCGTTTGTCCCTGGCTGTAACGATCTACCCAGGTGGCTTCTAAGCAAGGATCATAAATCTGTTTTCCTAGGGTTGGCGGCCACTGAGCATCAACCGATTCTGCAAATACTACGCCATCTCTATGCGATAGGAAGCGATAAATAATTACGCGATCGGTTTGCAGCAGCACCCTGGTTTCTTCTAGCACACATTGCAAAATTGTCTCCAGAGCCACGAACTCGTTGATTTTAAGTGCAATTTCTGAAACTTTTTCTAGGCTTTTCTCTAACGACCAAGAGAAAGTCTGTTTTGTAGACATCTCCGTGTTCCTTGTTTTTTTAAGCTATTTTCTACTATCCTAACCCGCGGCAAATAAATATAATAATTTGTTTGAAATTGTAGGAATCGCTACATGGGCTTAGGAAAAAAACCATATTTATGTGAAAAGCAAAACTTTTTTTGACTGCTACAATTACTTTTTTCATATCATTTAGCCAATGGCTTAGGTTGTTGGGTATCTATTTTGATTCTTTTCAAGGTTTTTTTTACTAATTATTATCGAAACTTTCCTGCACCAACTATAACAAATTGTGATTGATTTAGCGAACAAACACTAAAATATTAAAAAATCAACCTTGCATAATTGTTAAAAAGTAAGAATTATTGTGACTTTAGTAAACTCGATAAAACTAAATTTGCTCCGCAACCTGGTTTTTTTGAGCAAAATACTTCGTTGCCTCCCTTGACAATAGTTAAAATACCCAGTTTATTTGGTGTGTATTTTGGGGACATGGGGATAAAATTTATTAGGGTTAGTCCTGGAGAAGTCAACAGGGTTTTTTAACCTCCTTACTTCGTTAAAAGTGGCATCTTGCAGGATTTTCAATAAACTTTTTATGGGCGGATTCTCCTGCCCAACCCCTACTCCCCACAAGAAAATACAGTTGTTGTGGAACAGGCCGGAAAGCCTGTTGATGGCAGAAGCGCACTAGACGTGAGTTCAAACCCTCAATAAAACTTAAAAAAGCCGGTTGACTAGAGTTAGAGTGCGGGCAGGACTGATTATCAAGTTAAGATTTTGCCCGGACTCAGAAAAAAACACGGCAACACCTGGTAGCAAGCGGAGGTCAAAAAGCGATCGCATTCCCAGGCTGTTGCTGGAATTAAGACTGCACCTAAAAACTCCAGAGTTAATGATCGTAAACAGGATTGTCTTTAGGACTAATTAAATTTAGCAATTTTTGCTTAATCTGAGCATCAAATACTTCCCATTTCAGCCTTGCATAATCGCTCTTCTCATTCCCGCCGGAAAGAAATCCCACCGGAATTTCAAAACCTCCAGCTTGACTTCTGCCGCCCCCAAAAAAGCGTCCTTGAGCATCTTGACCGAAGGCTTCTTTAATAAATTCGTCGGGGTCGAGAGTAAGTTTATTAGTTCGCAGGGAGCCAATTACCACTTCAATTTCTTCGTCTTTGTCGTGAACAATTGCGTAGACAACTGCTGTGTGTACGTTCTCTTCTGTTACTAAAAAGTCCGCCGCTTGGGGAATAGAATCCCGATCGTCATAGCGGAGGTAGCCGATGCCGGCGATCGAAAAATTGTTCTGGACAGTGCGGTGTTTGAGCGATCGCTCGATCGCGTCCATCACCCACTTAGAACGAGACGACTGTAACACTGCATTCAGCAACTGCGGGTCGTAAAACCGGCTCAAATAAGCCGCAGCTAAAAAGTCCTCTTCCTGAGCTTGTCTGAGGGCGATCGTATCCGAGCGCAAACCGTGCATCAAAGCTGTAGCACACTTGATGTGCAGACTGACGCTGGCGTCGAGAGCTAACATTCCAGACTGTAAATACTCGGCAAAAATGGTGGCTGTAGCGCGGATTTGAGGGCGCAAATCGGTAAATTCTGCGTTCATTTCCCCCTGCAAATTGTGATGATCGATGACGGCGGCGATCGGAACTCCAGCCGCTAAAATATACTGGGTTAAGTTACAAGTCGTCCCTTGATTGTCAATGAAAGCGCAGCCCTGAAACACCGACAAATCCTTAGTCTTTACTGTTTCCAGCGTCCACCGCTGCAACGGCAACCCTGTCAATTTAACTAAGGCAATATTTTCTTGGTGGCTGAGGGCGCCGGCGTAGATAATCTCGCATTGGATATCGTATTGTTCGGCAATTAATTTGTAAGTCCAAGCGCTGGAAAGTGCGTCGGGATCGGGAAAATCTTGCAGCAAGATTAACTGGCGAGTGCCTTTGTGCCGATCGAACATTTGGCGCAATTGCTCGACTTTGCGATCGTGCAATTCCTCGCGGAGACGGCTGCGGTTTTCCTCGGAAACAACTTCGGCTTTGCTGCGCCGTTTCCCAGGCGCATTCACTTCGGCTACAACCTCGCTGCTGGGCTCAAGCTCAACTTTGCGGTTGCCGGATGTTTCATCGGAATTGTTAGGGGGATGGTCTTTCATCGTTAAAAATTAACACTTTAACTATTTCAGGATTTGCGCGACATTCTATCTTAAACCCGGTTTCTTTGTAGATGCTTTGTTGTCAAAGCCCATACTTCTTACTAGAAACCCGATTTAAGAGCGTAAATTCTCTCTTTAACTGTTTAACTTTTTAACTCATGCAGAGAGTGTGCGTTCCCAGGAACGAAGCAATCTCAGGACTCAGAACTTCCGCAAAAAACCCCCGCGCTTGCGCTGACAGGGGTTTTAAAGGCCTATTACATATTTTTGCCATTCTTTGTGCATACCGCTCTTAACGTGTTTAGTGACTTCAAAATAAAGACCGCTGTGAGGTTTCCTAGGCGGATAGCGCAGCGACATTCCCGCTTCTTTTGGCGTGCGGCTGCCTTTATTGACATTGCAGCGGACACAAGCGGTGACGAGGTTTTCCCAACTGTCGCCTCCTCCGCGCGATCGGGGAATGACATGATCGAGGGTTAAATCGTCGCCCGTATAACTACAGTATTGACAAGAGTGTGCGTCCCGGTGCAAGATGTTCCGGCGGGTCAGCGGAATATCCTTATAGGGAACTCGGACGTAATGCCGCAGTCGGATCACAGTTGGTAGCGGGAAGTTTGGCGCAATAAATTTCCCGTTGTGTTCTACCTGTTCTGCTTTTCCTTTCAGCAACAAAACTACCGCCCTTCGCCAATTGGTGATGTTAAGGGGTTCGTAGGAGGCGTTCAGCACCAGAACATTGCCCATTGTTGATTATTAAAGAGAATATTTTTTTCGATGTTAACACAGGTTCCCCTTTAGGTGGGACAACCTCAGAAAGAGCGAGGGGAGCGCAAAAAACGGTGCAAAACCACTCCTTTACCCTATACCTTTGCGCTTGCGCCCCCTGTGGCTGCACCTGTTTTCTGCCTTTGGTGTTTGTCAGCGAGCTTTTTTCCCTAAGTTTTGGCTTAGATGAGGCCAGTGTGTGCGATCGCAAAAATTTGCAGAATAAACTTTATTTTTTTCTCTAAATGCCTAATCTTCCCGGCAACAAACAGTTTAACTTTTTAGACTATTAGTAACCTTAAATGAAAAAGCTTATTACTGCTCATGAAATTTCGGCTCTTAAAGTCAGCTTTTAGCGCGTCAATTATTGCCCTTGTTGCTCCGATTTTAGCAAACAGTCCAGCCTTTGCTCAAACGCCTTCATTCTTCTGTGGCGCTGCTGGCGGTCGCCCAGCTACAATTGCTGTCCAACAAGGCAAAAATATTCCCGTTATTTTGTGGCTAGCTGATAACTATTTCAATGAATCAGGAGAAGACGCGATTACTCGGTGCACCAGAGTCTCAGGAATTCTCAACAACTCACAACCGCAAGGAACTTGGGAGAATATTGTCACAGCAGGTGCATCGCCCACCGGTCAACTAATTATTTGTGCAGCTAATCCTCAAGACGGTTCCTGTAGATTATTATATCAAGTACCCAAAGGCCAAAATCCAGAACAAGCTCGACAAGAACTCTTAAGAAGAGTCACAAATCCTAATGTAAGTGTTTCGCCTGTTAAGGTAAATTGATAGTCATTAGTAGGGACATGGCAATGCCCATAGGTGTCAACTTAAGGTACAACCAATAGTCCGGCAGGGGTTGAAACCCCTGCCTCAAAGCTAAAGTCCTCTAAAAGAGGACTAATGAGTTGAGATTCTTCTCTTCAGTCCTCTTTGAGAGGACTTTCGCTATTAGACAGGGGTTTCAACCCCTGGCGGACTTGATGGATGACTAACGGACTAATGGGCATTGCCGTGTCCTACTTGCAGAGAGTTGAAACTCTGGTAAAATACTTCGGTTGAGTGGCGAAAAAATTGCAGCTTTGCTTCAGCAATTCTTCTAAACCTTCAACCTGCCTCAACCATACAGTGCCGTTGCTTCCAGCTACAGCAATTTGTTTTCCGTCTCGACTCCAACTGACACTAACAACATTCTCCTCGAACTCAAATTGAGCAACCTGCCGCCCCGCTAAATTCCACAGCCGTACAGTCTTGTCAATTCCCACTGTAGCCAGCCGTTCTCCGTCGGGGCTAAAACTAATTGATTTCGCATCAAAATGCAAGGTTTGAAATTCCTTAACTAATTCTTTTTCTGACAGATTCCACAGCCCAACTTTGCCATTCAATGTTACTGTAGCAAAGCGATACTGGTGTTGAGCCGGAGTGAAACTGATCCCAATTGCCTGAACAGGCAGTGTTTTTTTTAGCTTGCCCGACAAATTCCAAAGTCGCACTGTAGATTTGCCATCTAAAGTCGTTATGAAATCGCCCTTTGGGCTAAAATTTACGCTTCTCACTAAGCCGTTGTGACCTGGGAGTTTCTGGCTAGGTGATACTAATTGTGGCAGTTTAGACAAATCCCAAATTGCAGCATAGCTGTCTATCCCTGCCGCGGCTAATAACTTTCCTTCGGGACTAAAACTGATGCTGGTAACAGAGCCTTGGATTCCTTTCAAAGTAGAAATATTTTTACCTGATAAATTCCATATTTTAACCGTGTTATCCCTTCCGGCTGTCGCTAAAAAATTACCGTTTGGGCTAAAATTTACCATATTAACTGACCGCTGTAAAGCTTTCCATTCAGCAATTTTTTTCCCGGAAAAGTTCCACATCCTAACTGTATCGTCTATTCCTGCGGTTGCTAAAATTTGCCTAGTTGGGCTAAAAGTGACGCTGGTAACTGCACCTTTATGAGCTTGCCACTGGATCTTTATTTGCGGACTTGATGAGGCTTTTACCTCCTGTGTTTCACTAATTTCATCGAGAATTATTTGTAAGGCTAACAGCGGTCTAGTTGCTGGGTATTGTTCTAGCTTAGGTTTGTTTTCAACCAATGTTTTTAATTTTTTACCGGAGGCGATCGCCCTCAGTAAAGCTTCTGATAAAGCTTCCGTGTTTTCGGTTTTTTGAGATACCGCTAACAATAAAGCATCGCTGCCATTTTGTTCGATTTCAATACTTGCTTGTGCTAATTTAAACCGCTGGTAAGCAAGAGTTGAAAAGCCGATCGCTGCCAGTAACGATGCTGCCAGTACCGCAGAACCGATGCCGATCCACTGTTTGGCTTTTTGTTTGGCAGAGTGAGCTTCACTCAAAGCTTTTTTGGCATCACAGACAGCTTTTTTAGTTTCTAGTGTAGCTGAACGCAGCAGTTGATTTTGGTCGCTCAAAATAACTTTCTGGCTGGCTGTCAAAAATTGAAAATCTTCGTTTCTCAAACTTTTCCCTGTCGCCCAAACTAATGCTGACTGCAAATCATCTCCTCGCAACAGTTGGGAATCATCTTCACAGCTAGAATTGAGCCAGAGTTTGATGGCTTCGGAGTAAGGCGAGAGTTTTTCTAATTTTTGTTCAATTAAGTCTTGGTTAAATACAGCTTGATAAATAGGATTAGAAATTGTTAATTTTTCCCTACGCTTAACGATTAATCCGCTTAATCGTAATTCCATTTGTTCGGCACTACCATCGGGGACAATTTCAGCTTGTTCTAAAATTTGCTGATACAATCCGAGTCTCCTGACAATCCGTTGGTTTTCTCTGAAAAGCCGATCGCGAATTGTGGACAAATGTTCGGGCACATCTTGAGTTTCCCAATTCTCCACGATTTTCAAGCGCACTACTTTCTCCACCCACTCTTGAGAAGTGTGAATTTTATCTTTCTCCCCCTCTTGGCAAGCGGTGGCAGCATCTTTCTCCCCCCCTTGGCAAGGGGGGGCTGGGGGGGGTAAATTCGGGATTAATTGTGGATTTTCCAGCAGAAGTTTGCACAGCTTTTGAGTCAAAAAAGGTTGCCCGCCCGTCCAATACAAAACCTCTCTCAAAACTTCATGAGGGCTATCTGTCAGGTCTGCCAACCCTGCTGCTAGCGGTTGAGCTTCTGTTTCGTCAAAACCAGTTAATTCGATCGCCTTGCCAATATTAAAAGGGGTATTGCTGCTGGCATTTTGCTCGCGGCACAAATCCGTCGGCGATGCTACACCTAAGAGGGCCCAAGTTAGGCGATCGAACTCTGAATTGTTGGCGCGCTTGTTGTAGCACGATCGGATTAAGGCTAAAAAATCGTCGGCGGGAAAATCTAGGGCGAGAATGCTGTCGATTTCGTCAATAAAAATGACAATATTGCTGGTAATGTTGGGTAAAAGTACGGTTTCGATGAATTCGCTCAATCTTTGAACCGGGGTTAAAAAATTGCGATCGCGCCACCAAGTACGCACGTTGACAATATCCGACAGGTTAAAGTTATTTTCGAGAATGCGTAGCAAACCAGCATACCACTGTTCGGGAGTAACGCCGCGGTTGCCAATTTCCGAAATGTCGATCGCAGCACAAGCAATTCCTTCATTTCTCAGCCGCTGAATTGTCCGCACCTGCAAGCTAGATTTGCCCATTTGCCTGGAATTCAAAACATAGCAAAATTCTCCGGCTTTCAATCCGTTATAAAGGTCGTCGTCGGCTTGCCGCTTCACATAATTCGGAGCGTTATTGGTGAGACTGCCGCCGACTTGATAGTAACTGGGCTTCGTGGTAGAATTCATATAAGTTATTCGGTTGAAACCGTTACTACAAAAACAAAATCCGCCTTCGCGGACTGAAGAAGTGAGGCGGTATTAAAGCATAATTATGTATGATTAATTGTAACACAATACAGTATGAAAACTGATTGGACGGGATATAACGACGACAAAGACAAGTTAAGAGCTGAAATTTGGTCTTTGCTGAAGCAGCAAGCCGCATCTATTGGCGATGCGTTCGGTCATATTCCCAACTTTGTCGGTGCACAGGTGGCTGCCGAAAGATTGGCAACTTTACCAATATGGCAACAAGCAAAAACGATTAAGTGCAATCCAGATTCGCCACAAATTCCGGTGCGGATGCAAGCTTTGCAAGATGGGAAACGCCTGTATATGGCAGTACCGCGATTGACAGACGATCGCTGTTTTGTTGAGTTGACTGCTGAGGATTTGCAGAGACAAAATATATCTATTGCCGAAAGTGCGATCGCCCGCAAAGCACTGAGTTGCGGAAAATTGGTAAGTTTTGCAGAAATGGAGCCGATTGATTTAGTAATAGTCGGCTGCGTAGCCGCGGGTCCCAACGGTGGAAGAACCGGGAAAGGTGCAGGATTTGCGGATTTGGAATTGGCTATGTTGAAGGAATTCGGGTTAGTACAAATCGATACGCCAATTGTAACAACAGTGCATCCTTTGCAAATAGTCGCAGATTCGCGTTTACCAATGCAAGCTCACGATTGGGCGCTGAATTGGATTGTTACTGCCCAGGAGGTAATTGAAACTAATACAACTTATCCGCGTCCAATTGGGTTAGACTGGGATAGTATACGGCCGGAACAGTTGGCACAAATTCCAATTTTGCGAAAGTTTAGAGAGCAATTAACCACTAACAAATAGCTTTCAATCAAAATTAAGGCAAAAGAGAATTCACAGCGATCGCCCCAATTTCTATCCCTTCAATAATCGGTATAACAGCCGATCGCCCGAAATCTAATCTTTGACTGTAATCTGGCTGCTCAACTTCAGCAATTGGTTGAGAGTACACCTCAACCTGTTCTTCCACAAGATTCACAATCCAATAAATGGAAATTCCAGCGCGGGCATAAATCCGTTTTTTGACAGTGCGATCGCGTTGAAGCGTCGTATCGGATACTTCAATAATCAGGGCAATATCTTCCGCACCCGGATGCCGATCGAGATACTGTCGCGTATCTCCTCGGACAACCACTAGATCAGGTTCAGGTTCGCTATTGGATAGCGTGATGGGTTCTTGAGAATCGACATACCAACCAGGGGGTAAAATATTCTCTAAAGCTGTTCTGACAAGACGAGTTGTTGCTCGATGCGGTGGATTTTTTGGCATTTTGAAAACCAGCCAACCTTCCAGCAATTCTACAGAGTCATCATCCGTGAGAATACCAGCTTGAATTATCGCATGATACTGCTCGATGCTCAAGCGGAAAATCAGATCGTTCGGAATTGCTGCAACACTTTCGACGGGCGACATAACTGTATAGCCGAGTTAATTGTTGTCTTATTTTAGTTTTTATTTAACGAACCGTGAAGACGCGTTACGCGAAGCGGCGCGTAAGCGCTAGGACGCGAAGTAAGAAAGAAAAAAAGGAAGAAGGTAACTTCATAATATATCTACTTTGTGGTGAACACGCGCCATGCAATGAAAGCTGTAAAAGCTAGATAACCAAATACGGCTATCCAATCTAGCCAATTATCGGAAGTTATCAAAAAAATATCGTTCATGGCTATCATTCACCTGATTATTACTTACCGCAGTTACTGACCAAATTTTACCCGATCGCGCTCAAGTGCGATCGAAAATATTGTCGATACAGTTCGCACCTCGGAATGCACTCGTTCCCCTGCAATCTCACCAACCCCAAACTGTCCAACTTAAAAGCCTGCATTGCCTTTAATTGCACCGGAGAGTCCGCAGCCACAATCTCTCTCATCCCCTGCGCCAACTCAGGATATTCTTCCAAATTCCACAACTGCCGGCGCAAATGGTCGCTGTAAATTCCCGCATCTGCGATCGCAGTTTCTTTTAATTCATCGAGTGTCAAATTCGATCGCGAAATGTGATATAATGCAACTCGCACTAAATACGGATGTCCGCCGACAATTGCCATTAATTCTTCAACTTCTGCATTAGACCAATTTAAGTTGTGGCGCGCTGATAAATCTTGTATTTGCTGAGAGTTGAATTCGGGCAAATCTACGGGCAGTCCGACGTTGAAAGGCGATTGATTGATGTTCATTGGGATGTAAACTTCGGTGGAGTGAACTACAATTAATCGCAGTTTTTTCCAGATGTCGCGCCGCTTGGATTCTTCGTGCCACGCCCGCAGCAGTCCTAAAAAGTCTTCGGCAATGTCGGGATATTGAAAAACGCGATCGATCTCGTCTAATCCTAAAATTAAAGGACTATCGATTTGTGGTAAAATGTATTTTTCAAAGTAATCTTTGCAGTTGACTTTGCTGCCAAATATCTCGTCCCAATAATCATCTAATTGATTGGGTAAGTGCAACTCGCGGCCGACGTAAGCGCAAAACCACTTTAAGAATTTATCTAAGTTGGCGAATACGGCTTTATCTACTAACTGAAAAGTTAGTGGCACTGTGCAATACCCTTGACGGGCTCCGTGATGCAAAATTCTTGCCATCAAGGAAGTTTTGCCCATTTGTCTTGGTGCTTTGATTCTAATTAAGGCGCTGGGCTGCACAATAGTTTGATAACAGCGTTCTTCGATGGGCGGGCGTTCTACATAAAATTGAGAAGCGACATCCACTTGTCCTCCCGGTAATTCCGGTTCAGCGGCGGGTAGAGGTATTTCGTCGCTGCTAATTTCTAATAGCTGTTTTTGTGTTAAACTTTCCGTTTCTTCGGTAACTGGTGCGGGTTCTTCTGCTAGTAAATTCAGGACTTCTTCGATAATAATTGGAGTGTCGGCGGTGGTTTTCCATTCCCTCTGTTTGATGCGGTACAGATAGCCCCGCAAGTCGTGATTTAGAGGCGCATTCAGCGGAAAACCGACGCGGATGGGGAGAATTATTGGTTTCTTGTCAGGGCGGGAGTCTTGCAGTTCTTTTGCTTGCTGAACTTGATATGTTAGCAGTTCGCTTTGATTTCCCGTTGGTGGCAACAGTAGCAGCAAATAATCGCATTCTTGGAGGAATGAATTAATGCGATCGAACCAATTATCTCCTAATCTAATGTTATTTTCTGCTGTAAAAACTGTATGCCCGATCGCGCTTAAAGCCATTTCCAACTGTTTTCCTAACTCGCGATCGGGTTCGGCGCTGCGATAACTGACAAATACTTTAACAATTCTGTTGCTGGCTGTATCTTCCCCTGCCGGCGAATTGTCCAGCTCGTCTAAATTTGTCGGTTCCTCAAGTTTAGCCGATCGATGGTCGCTAGCAGCCAGAGTCATCTCAAAAGCCGCGAACAACTGGCGAATTTTACTCAAATCCGCACCTTCTCTACCCTGCTTAATTTTGCTGACTGTATCCGCACCGACGCCAGATTCAGCCTCGATTTCAGTCAGAGTACCTCTAATGTTATATCGGTCAGACCATTCTTGGAGCGCCTCGTTAAGTTTCTTTAAGCCAGAGGCAGTGAGAATGCGACCGCGATCGCGTGTTGACTTGAGCACTTCGCTTGCAGTGAAAGGGGAACGAATCTAGAAATTTTAACCCCTTAAGTTCCTATTTTGGGCGATTTTAAGGAAGATAATCAGCCAGCCGGAATTTAAGGAATTTTACTTGGGGAGGTTTTTTTGGCGCTCGACTCCTCAAACTCTGTCCTGATAACGGCTTCAACAGTTGAATATATTTGATGAGAAAAAGTTTTTCTTAACTCCCCAATCTCCGCCGCTACTCACCACTTAACTTTTTAGAGTAGATACACCAAGCAAAAAAGGAGCAGCCAAATGAGCAAAATCTTACACAGACTGGCAATGGCCGCTTTGGGAACCGCCGCCATTTTCACAATTAATACACTTAATAATTTAACAGAAGCATCAGCCGCTGGTAAATTTGACGAACCAGAAATTTATCAAAACACAGTTTTTCCACTTGGTATACCGGGCCAGTTGCATAAATAGGCAAATTCATTCATTTAATTAAGGAGAAATTATGAAGTCTACACTGTGTTCGCCGCAACCTATAGCTACCAAATTTGACTCCGTTGATGCTGAGGCGATCGATGCCTGCACTGCAATTGCATGGATGGAATTGGTAGCATTAGATGCCAGCGCTCTCACGGGGGATGATTGGCTGGCTTTGTGCGATGATATAGATAGCGGGGAAATCTACCGCTGCTGGTTTTTGTGGCGAGATCGCGAAGTTAGCGGTAATTGGGAAGCTTACGATCCTTTGAGCGATCGCCGATTTGTTGCGAAAGGAAAAGTTTTTCTCAAAGCTGCGATCGACTCACTCGAAGATGCTAGAAATCGGGAAGTCGCCTAACTTGAATTCATCTCATGTGAATAAAATTTGTGCCTACAAAACAAGAATTCTGCCCAGAGAATTCGCGACAGTACAAACTTTCGTCCGCCTGCGCGAGACAAGAAGAAAAAGGGGTAATAGAACCGGATCTGATATCAGTCCCGGAAACGCAATACTCTCAAAGCAAATAAAAAACTTACGGCTGCGGGCAAGATTTGACTGTATGATGCTATGTGCTTCGTCTCGAAAGCGGTTGATCAGGTTTTTTCAGCCGCTTTCTCGTTGCAGCCGTAAACTCTTTCTCTTCAAACATGACTCTAAAACTGCGATGGCTGTTGCCGGCCGCCCTTAGTCTTTTCTCGATCGCCCTGCCCGCAAAAGCTGATACACTAACATCTTGGCACTTCGATCCCAAGGAAAACCAACTCAATTTAACCACAGATTCAGGAGTGCAGCCGGAAGTTAAACTCATTGCTAATCCCACCCGCTTAGTAATTGATTTGCCGGGAATAGTCTTGGAGTATCCCGAAAGTCCTCAAAGCTACAATTCAGCTATTCAACAGATTAGAGTCGGGCAGTTTGACACGGAAACTACCAGGTTAGTGATACAATTAACTCCCGGTTATAAGTTAGACCCGCAAAAAGTCCGAGTCATTAGAGAATCTGCCACGCGCTGGTCGTTTCAGTTGCCAAATCCAGAGCAAATAGCGGGGAACGAGTCTTTTATACCAACAGCTATTACCCGGATAGAACAAACAACAGCTCAAGTTACGCCCTCTGTTTCGCCGGGAAATCAGAGAAACTATTCGGCTGATTTGGGGCTGTCAACAGGCTCGGAAATGACAGCCATCAAGCCTCAAATCGAAAGTGCGATCGAACAGTATAGATCCCTGAGCGCCGGAATGTTTTTTCTGGATTTAGATACAGGAAACTATTTGGATATCAAAGGCGATCGAGTATTTCCGGCCGCGAGTACCATCAAATTACCTATTCTGATAGCCTTTTATCAAGATGTAGACGCAGGCAAAGTTAGCCTAGACGAAACATTAGTTATGAAGTCCGACTTAGTAGCCAGCGGTTCTGGAACTATGCAAGACGAACCAAATGGCACTCGGTTTAGCATCAGAGAAACCGTAGATAAAATGATTACCATCAGCGACAATACAGCCACCAACATGATTATTGAACGTTTGGGGGGAATTGCTAAACTCAACGAGCGTTTTCGCAGTTGGGGATTAACGGACACCAGAATTCGCAATTGGCTGGGCGATTTTCAAGGAACAAATACCACAAGTTCTGTGGATATGGTAAAGTTGCTGGCGATGCTATCTCGCGATAAATTAGTTTCTGAATCGAGTCGGGAACAAGCATTAGAATTACTGCGGCACACAACAACTAGAAC
Source organism: Microcoleus sp. POL10_C6 (assembly GCF_036701585.1). Classification (NCBI taxonomy): domain Bacteria; kingdom Bacillati; phylum Cyanobacteriota; class Cyanophyceae; order Oscillatoriales; family Microcoleaceae; genus Microcoleus; species Microcoleus sp. POL10_C6. The sequence goes on from NZ_JAUBRB010000011.1 coordinate 71,855, forward strand.
CCTGTTGCCTTCAGGCTTGGGGCCGGGAGCAGTAATAGCCGACAAAACCGGAGATATCGGCTTTGTGGTTGGCGATGCCGGAATTATTGATATGCCCAACGGTAAGCGTTATTTAGCGGCAATATTTGTCAAACGTCCTTACAATGACCCGATTGTGAGAGATTTTGTGCGTCGGATTTCGCGGATTGTTTACAATTATTTAGACCAACCTGCGGCGAAACTACCGGATAATTTGCGTTGAGCAGACAAGTCGGCGATTGAAATCGCTACTAAACAAACAAAGTCCGCCTTCGCGGACTTGAAGAGAAGATTTTTAATGAGTAATGACTATTCTTGGCGCTCGATGGCTACAGTCAAATGAGCCACAACTGCTCCCACTGTAGCAAGTACAGCAGCAATTGGAAAGACGACTGATCCTGCAACGCCGCCTACCAATCCCGCCATCAGCGGAAAGTCTGCCAAAGTCCGCCCTTGCGAGTTTTTGATGACGAGGCGGCGGAGTTTTCCTTGCTGTATTAGTTCTTTTACTTTACCAATTAGGCTGTCGCCGCTAATCTTAAATTCTTCCACTCTGACTTTTTCCTCTGTTGCAAATTCTGAAGCGTATAAAGGAGTTTCAACTGTTGGGTTGGCTGAATTTCCTGCCGCTGCTGTTTCGTCTTGTAGAATTGTTACTTGTTGTTCTTTTTGTAAGTTCATTTTGTGTAAGGGCGGGTGAAAACCAGCCGTTTAATTTCTATACTCTTATCTTCGGCGATCGCACTTGGGAATGACAGGCAAGGAAACCCTACAATCTGCATTCGTACTTTCCACCCCTGCCTTTTTACTCAAAACTTTATTTTTGTCTGGTTAGATCGGGGCGGGCTTATGTATTCCTGAAGATAGAGAAGATATTGTTGAAACAACCCGTCTCTAGATATAAGTAAGGTGCGTCCTGCTAGCCCTGTCAAAGTGGCTGCTGTGTGTTGGATTTTTAAGTTGGACACCAAGCGAACTAAAGTCAGGGAAAATTATTAAAATTAAAATTTTATATTTCTACAATGACTTCAAAAGTGATTGCTATCTAGGCACAATCGACCTATGTCTTGCAATGCCAGTTCCCAAAAGCATCCCAGAGATAGCATCGCATTGGCAAAGCACAATAAAATCAGAAACGCCAACCGAGTACATCAACGAACATCTGAATCAAGATATTAAGCTTGCAGATTTAGCTCAATTGCTGGGCATGAGTCAATTTCATTTCAGTCATCTGTTGAAGCAGTTTATAGGCACATCTCCCTAAGAATATTCGATCGCGCAACGGGTAAAACGGGAGAAGCAGTTGTTGAAATAAAAAGAGCGATTGATTAAGGAAGCGCGATCGCGGCTATTTGACATAGATAGTTTGAGCAGTAGAGAGAATTTCTTGACGGCGAATCGGGTTGAAACTGCGATCAATCGCCCGTTTACTAATTATAGCCTTTTTCAGGTAGCTGAGGTACAGAAAAATCCTAGAAACTAATTACCGTGCTATTGAACTTGTAGATCTTTCAATTTTATTTTGAGGAGCCGATCTTTGATGTTTTGGAGTGATACACCTTTCTCAGTATAGACTTGTAGGGCTTTGACCTGTAAAGATTCCTCTGTGCTACCACTGGCAGAATTTCGGACTCGCCCAAGTGCTATTGAAGCATCCTGAAACAACTTAACGACTTCTTGATGAGAAATATAATAAATTTCCTCAATATGAGGAATTGACAATTTGTGTATACCAGTGCGTGGAGAAATCACCACAGTGAAGCACGGTACAAATGAAGGAATTAGCTGATCCGATCTCACTCGCTCTTCATGCCTGCGTGCTTGGGTAACTGTATCTAGAGAAATTCCACCATCAGCGCTTTCGTTAGTTTTTGCCTCAAACACCAACGCACACCAGCTACCAAAAATCCATAGTCCATCCGGAGCACCGTCATCTGTCCATTGATGAGTATTAGCACCAAGCATTTGTCCAAGTAAATATAAACCTCTCTCGAAGATTTTAGCCTCCTTATTTTCGATACTTTGTTCAACCTTAGATACTTCTTTTGCGTAGTTGCTACCTACAATCTTCCACTTTTCAAGCAACCTGAATATGATTGAGAACCACTCTTGTGTGGGCAAGTTTTTATAATTATTGTCAACAGCCTTTCCAGAAAGCTGAGAACGTATTTTGTCAAGCCAAGTAATATTTTGTGAAGTAGCTGAAGCTTTTTCTAAATTTGAAATAGCTACAAATTTAAAGGTCTCAATATTAGAATGATTCCAAGCTAAGAAAGCAGAGGTTGCACTTTGATGATACCAGAAGGCTCGATAGGGTTTAAGGTCTTCTCCGCCTTCTAAAGCTTCTAACACCTTAGTAGCCAAGTTGAGAGCATCTTCATGTTGTCCCTTCCATGAAGCATACACATAATCAACTTCATAAGGCATCGATTTCTTAAGCGCTTCTGCTGTAGAGTCTGAAATTTTTGAAAAAGAATCACGCCGCTTACGTATATCTTGTTCTGCTTGCTGCCAATCTGGTAAACGTTTCAAAAGCGTTTCCGCAAGTTCCACAAAATCTGCTGTTTCATGGTCTGTAGAATTGTCTAGCCCGAACGCAATTTCGGCTTGAAGTTCAGGATGTATACCTTGAGTAAAAGAAGTAGTACAGCATCGCTGTGTCAACTTGTCTCCAAGAACTACGACTACTGAGTAATCACTCTCATCGCGAGTACACCTACCTAGTGCTTGAGTGATTCTAGTGCGAATACGGTTATGTAGCTGAGAAGAAGCGCCAAGACCTGTTCGCATATACATTTCTTGTAGCCCTGAAGCTGATGGCTCTCCATCCAGGATCATGAATCTGCAATCATCGCCTGGTAAATCAATTCCATCATAACGAGTAGCCAAAAGTAATACAGATGGTTTTGATTCTTTAGTAAATGCCTCCAAATTTTGTTCGATTTGAGCTGACTTAATAAGTGTGTGTGATTGTGGTAACTTTTCCTCCCATCCCTCAAGTGTTTTGTTGTCCGGGACAAGGACAAGAGCGCGGTCAATCTCTTTGAGCATCGCAATTGCCGTATCCATTGGTTGTTGATTATCTGATAGACCTGGAAATAGAATTAGTCGTCTTCCTGTACTTCTTCTATTCCATTCTTCTGGTATTGGTAATCGAGCAATTTTTTTAACTCCGAATACTCTTTCTATATCTCCATCTTCTCCTAGCGTAGCTGACATATAGATACGTTGTTTTGCGTCTGAAAATGGAGGATGAGTTTGAGTAGGTGGAATTAGAGGACGAACCTCAATCTTTCTGGGAGATATGTAAAGTGAGCAAGCTTCGAGATGAGACGATAATAGGCCCCAGGAATGCCTTAGATCGTCATATTCCGATACAAAGCTTCCCATTATCTTAGTAATTTGATTTATATATTTATGAGAAGCAATCAGAGAAATTAAATCTACTGAATATTCGTCAAACCGACTACTTCCACCTCTTTCAATTTTGTCATTCATGTAGTCAGGAATAACTGACTCAAGTGTTCTATATATAGACATATACAAGTCCTTATGCTTAGTCCGATCAATAGAAAGTGTCCAGAGATCGGCAATGTAGTTATCTGCGGCGTGTGCGTCATCACAAATAATTACTTCAGGATTATTAATACGGGGATTAGTATTAAATACTCCACTATATGTAGTTAAAGCAATTGCCTTACCTTGCTGATATTCATAAAATAATGCTGGATTGTATCCGCTTTGAGAGCCAACGAGTAAAGCAGTTTTTATGCCATAGCGACGAGCCTGTTCATTAACCTGAAAGCAAAGTTGTTTCGTTGGACATAAAAATACGATGCGCTCTTTAAAGGCTCGCCGACGATACTCGGCAATTAGAAGACCAACTAAAGTTTTACCTGTGCCTGTAGGTAACTCAATAGCTAAGTCTTTATTCTGAAGATGTTTCTGATAGTATACTTCTAGAACTTTATCTTGGTGAGAATATAAATACTTTATCGATGGGTCACGTTCAAGATCCCGAAACATGAGAACAATAGACTCCGGTTTAGGGGCTTCAGATGTTGATGTGCGGAACTTAACCATTTAATTCCCTGTATTTAGTAATTTACATACATTTTACCGCAGACAAGGAACGACAGACCATATCGATGCAGCCGGACTCGATCGAACTTGCGTTAAACTAAGTCAGGTAAATGACTTTCTATACAGATGACTATTTTTACTCTGCGATCGATCAAAAAAGACTTCGGCATCAAGGAACTCTTGACAGATGCCAGCTTCAGCCTGGATGAAGGCGATAAAGTCGGACTCATCGGCACCAACGGTTCCGGCAAATCAACCCTGCTGAAAATGATTGCGGGTTTGGAGTCGATCGACTCTGGCGATCGCTGGGTCAATCCAGGGTCTACAATTGTCTATCTCCCCCAGCAGCCGGATTTAGACGAAAATCACACTGTCTTAGAGCAAGTATTTGCCGACAGTGGCGAACAAATGGCTTTGGTGCGCGAATACGAGGAAATTTCCGCTCAACTCTCCCACGGCAAAGGCGATACAGACAAGTTGATGGCGCGTCTGTCTGCGGTATCTGAACGCATTGATGAGGTGGATGCGTGGGACTTGGAAACGAAAGCGAAATTGATTTTGACCAAGTTGGGGATTGAGGATTTTGATGCGAAAATTGCCGATTTGTCCGGCGGCTACCGCAAGCGAATTGCCTTAGCAACGGCTTTGTTGTCCGAGCCCGATGTGTTGCTGATGGATGAACCGACAAACCACTTGGATGCGCTATCTGTGGAGTGGTTGCAGAATTATTTGAATGGCTATCGCGGTGCTTTGCTGTTGATTACGCACGATCGCTATTTTCTCGATCGCGTTACCAATCGCATCCTAGAGATCGATCGCGGCGACCTTTACAATTATGCTGGCAATTACGCTTATTACTTGGAGAAAAAAGCCCTAGCTGAAGAATCCGCCGCCAGCACTGTTCGCAAACACGCGGGTGTATTGCGGCGCGAATTGGAATGGCTCAAACGCGGGCCGAAAGCGCGGAGTACCAAGCAAAAAGCTCGGATCGATCGCATTAAAGATATGCGAGCCCAGGAGTTTAAAACAGCCAACGGCAAAGTCGAAATTGCCACAGCGGGCCGCAGAATTGGTAAGAAGGTGATTGAGTTATTGAATATCTGTAAAGCTTACGGCGATCGCACTTTAATTAAAGATTTTACCTACAATTTCACACCCGAAGACCGGATTGGAATTATTGGTAGCAACGGTGCGGGAAAATCGACGCTGATGGATATTATCACCGGACGCATTCAGCCGGATTCGGGTACAGTCGAAATTGGCACAACCATTCATATCGGTTATTTTGACCAGCATTCAGAGGATTTGACGCCCAACGAAGACCAGCGAGTTATTGAATACTTGAAAAGTGTGGCCGAGTTGGTGCAAACGGCGGATGGGGAAATCATTACCGCTTCTCAAATGTTGGAAAAGTTTCTGTTTCCACCGAACCAACAGTATGCACCGATTAACAAACTTTCTGGCGGGGAGAAGCGCCGGTTATTTCTGTTGAAAGTGCTGATGAGTGCGCCGAACGTGCTGATTTTGGACGAACCGACAAACGACCTAGACGTGCAGACTTTGGCGGTTTTGGAGGATTATCTCGAAGATTTTAACGGCTGCGTGATTGTGGTGTCCCACGATCGCTATTTTCTCGATCGCACGATCGACATGGTTTTCGCCTTGGAACCGGGCGGTAATTTGCGTTTGTATCCCGGCAATTATTCGGTGTATTTAGACTACAAGAAAGCCGAAGAAGCCAAGGAAATCAAAGGGCAAAAGGACAAAGAAAAACTTACACGCACCGTTGAAGCTAACAATTCAAAATCCCAAACTTCCACTCAAAAAACTACTAAAGCTTCCTTCAATGAGAAGCGGGAATACGAACAATTAGAAAGTCAAATTCCGCAGATGGAAGCTGAGAAACAAGAGATTGAAAAGAGGTTGTCTAACAATGCTCCCAGCGGGTTTGCAGAGGTGAAGAAGTTATCGGATCGTTTGGCTCAGTTGACGCAGCAGATCGATCGGGCGACTGAGCGCTGGTTGGAATTGGCCGAACGGGTGGGTTAATTTAGGTTGTCCGAGTGTTGTGTTTAGCTCCTGCTCACAAGGACAGGAGCTAGATGAATTATGACTGAAAAAAATTCATGTTGAAACGAATATATTGACAAACTTAAAAATTTTTTATATTACAAATAGTATTGTAATATATTAGGAAAAATGCTTATTTAACCGACGATTGGGCAACCTTTGACAATTTATTACCTAAGTGTGATGAAGCTATGGTAGTATTAAAGTTATAAAATCGGTTGCTTGTTACTACAGTAAAGCAAACTGACCAACAAACTTAAGACCGATAAAAGTCTGAAATCCTTGTCAAAGCTGCAAGGCGATCGGAAACAGCGACAAAAAACCCGTTTTTTTTGCGATCGCCCCAAGTAAAGCTGTGTGTCAAAAACTGCGAAGGCCCGGAGGGTGGGGTTGACAAAAGCAGTAGAATATGCAGTAAAAGTCAGGGTAAGCAAATAAGACTGGCAGCAGAAAACAGGGGCGAAAAGTCCCAAAACAGGTAAAACAAAAGTCGATCGGGCAAAGTAAGTTGGCCGAGGACTAAAAATATGGTGATGAGTGAGATACAATTGACCTGTTCTGAGCCAAGAATTGTCAACATCACAAGTATCCTGTAGAAGTCTGATAGTTGAGAATCTCAGGGTTGTCGAGGAGCGGGAGCAAACAGAAAACTATGCCTCAAAAAGTAATCGCCAAACAGATGTCTTTGGAATCAGGGTCAGATCCGATCGCCGTGGTTGCGACAGTCGAAACAGTGCCAGCCGAAGCAGTGGCAGTAGAGTCCTACGCCGATCAGTTGATGGACGAACTGTTTGAAGGAGTCGATCGAGCATTCGACGGCAGCGGCGGACTGCCATCCGAGCCCGTGCAGCCAGAATTCGTGGCGCTCAAGTCGATCTCGGTACCTCAAATAGTTTTGTCGCAGTTGCCCCCCCCCCAGCCGCAGCGGGACGAAAAAGACGTAGAAGCGATCGCCCGCCAAGTCGCCCTAGAAACAGCCAAAAAACAGCAGTCCAAACAATCATTCGACAGAATGCTACTGGGAGCAGCATTTGGGTCGCTGCTGCTAGTCATGGGGTTATGGCTCGCAAGCAGGTCGGGACTCGTGCGCTTGCCCGCCGCCCCCGCACCAGAGGCACCCGCAGCAAGTGGCAAAACAGCACCAGATACCCCGTTTGTGGAATACGTGCAGCGCTCGCTAGAAGCGATCGAACAAAAAAAAGCACCCCAAGCTAACCCCCAACTTGCAGGAGTTCCCGCAGCCCCCACCCCAGGGACGCTGCCGAGCATTCCCATTTCCGGCGCGCCGCCGGCAACTGCAGGTCTTTCGACCGCAGTCAACCGCATTGCTAATGCCCTCGAACAAGCTGCCTCACAGCCGGGAGCACCAGCACCCCAAGTTGTAGTCATCCCTCCCCCCGCTCAGGTGACAGTGGCTCCGGCTGCTCCGGTAGCTGCGGCTCCCGCTGCTCCTCAAACCAGCGCAGTTTCCCCCTCACCTGCTGCTCCAGCCTCCGGTCGTGCGATCGCCGCTGCGGGAAATCGAGATCCCCTCGCCGCTTCCCCTTCCCCCTCGGAGTCTCCCCAGCCAAAGATTTTGGCTCGCGAAACCGAACCGGCACCAGCGCCTGCAGCCCAGCAATCCGCGCCCGCGCCGGAGCAATCCGCACCGGCCGTCAGCAGCGCCCCAACTTCCGCGCACACGCTGGTTGGGATTTTGGAGTTGGGCGATCGATCGGCTGCTTTGTTTGAAGTAGACGGCGTAGCCCGCAGAATTTATGTGGGCGAAAGCATCGGCGCTAGCGGTTGGACGCTGGCAGAAATCAAAAATCAAGAAGCTGTGATTCGCAAGGGAGGAGATGTGCGATCGGTTTTTGTCGGCCAAAAGTTCTAATCAGTCATCAATTATGAGTCATTAGTCATTAGTTATGAGTTAGATCATCGGTAATCGGTAATGGGCAGCGATCGGGCTGTATATCACGAGCAGTGAAAACAGTTATAATATAGGAACCGCCAAGACGTTCTTAATTGCTGAAACCATTGCTATTATTGCTTCTTGATTCTATCCGTTAAATCGCTTCCCCAATTCGTTACCGAACTTTCTTCTGCTATAACTAACAACTCAGGATCAATAATCGATCGCCAGTGACTAAGAACCAATGACTAATAACTAATGACAATGACTAATGACAATGACTAATGACTGAGGAATTATAAAAAATGGGCTTATTTGATGATTTCAGCCGCTTTCTAGAAACCAGATTAGAAGAATTTTTGCGTAGCAATCCCCATCTGGAATTGCAGGCAATAGAAGAACAACTGAAGGAACAAGAAGAAGACACTCTGCGGCTGATTCTCGATATCCAAAAACAAGAGAAAAAACTGCAAGCCGAAATTCTCTCCGCCGCCCAAGAAATTCAGCGCTGGAACGATCGCATCAACAAAGCTAAAGCTGCTCAAAGGCTCGATTTAGCTCAAGCAGCCCAAGAGCGGCAAGCAGCTTTGCTGCGTCAGGGAAATCAGCGCTGGGGTCAAATGCAAGGCTGCAAAGAACGGATTGAAAAAGCAAAAGAACTGTACCGCCAAATTCAAGTACGGCGAAAAGAAGTTCGAGCAAAAGCCGCAGAAGCTGCAACTCGAACTACCACCACTAAAACAGAGCCAAATTGGGATACAAAGGGTTGGAATCAGAGTTCAAATTATAATAGTTTTAATGCGGCCGATCCTTTAGAAGAAAAGTTTCAACGCTGGGAAGCAGACGAAGAACTCGATCGAATGAAGCGGAATATAGGCCGATAGTTACGAAAGCCTCCCCATCCTGTAGGGACGGGTTCAGCCGGAACTCGGATTCCTAATGCAAATATTCGTCAACCCCCCATAGGGTGCGGTATGGCGATCGCTCAATCCGACTTGATATAATTACCCTCCTAAAATTCTAGGGACAATTAATCATATCAAATCCGTTAGCATCGGAATAGTAAATTAGAGTTCACTGTTCACTGTTCACCGCGTCAACCGTCAACCGTCAACCGTCAACATCATTCCGGTGTAACCGGAAATGATATCAATCATCCCTACAATATTCTCACCTAATTAGTTGGCGTTGCAGATTTATGGTAGAAACAAAAGGTCTAATCAAGTAAAAAAATCTATGATTTTTCCTGGCTGTCAATCCACCAATCTGACGGGGTGACAACCCCCTCATGTGCAAAAGACAGATTCTGAATCAAAAAACTGTTTTTTAATTTAAATATCGCTGCGGTTATTCACAACGGTTGCTCGGCTTGAGAAGGTGGCTCTTCTGGCAGCGGAATAAACTCTGTCTCTTGAGGAACCTGACCAAACCGCCCCTCTCTCCAATCGAGTTTAGCTTGCTCAATGCGCGAGTGCCGACTCGAAACAAAATTCCACCACTTATGGCGCTCACCAACAGGTTCACCGCCAATCACAATACAACGAGCCTTGCCTGAAGCAGAAATGTTTACTTCAGTGCCGGAAGTGAGAACTGCCAACCGATGTTGTTCCAGAGGCACTCCATCGATAACAAGCCCCTCTGTTACGCTGTAAACCGCCTGTTCGCTGTAATGGCCCGGTAAGGTAAATTCTCTTTCAGCAGTCAGTTGTACGTCCAGATAAATCATGGGTGAAAATATTTGAACTGGGGAAGTGCGACCATAGGCCTCACCCGCAATTAGGGTGAACGAAACTCCTGCATCCTCCCAAACAGGCAGTTCAGTTGCCGGATGATGCCGAAACCAGGGGTCGGTTTCTTCGTATTCATCGGGAAGTGCTATCCAGGTTTGGATGCCATGCAGGATGGCTTCTTTGCTGCGTTCGTCGTCAGGCGTGCGTTCGGAGTGGACAATGCCTCGCCCTGCTGTCATCCAATTCACCGCACCGGGACGGATTTCTTGAACGCTGCCCACACTATCGCGATGCAGCAAAACCCCTTCAAAGAGGTAGGTGACGGTTGCTAAGTTGATGTGCGGATGGGGTCTGACATCCACGCCCCGGCCGGGTGGAAACACCGCAGGGCCCAGATGATCAAAAAAGATGAACGGGCCTACCAGCGCTAGAACGTCTGAGGGAAGCAAGCGACGGGCTTGGAATCCACCTAAATCTTGAATGTGTGGCTCAATGAGATGCTGGATGGTATCCGTCATAATGTTTATGAATTTGGGAACGCTAATCGTCTATCTCAAAAGTGCATTATACAAAAAGCTATCCTGGTAGAGGGCGATCGCAATATCAGTGACTGGTCTAAACTTTCCCCATCGAAAGCTCTTTTAGAGTGTCGAGTTCTCAACGAGCTTTCTGCTTACGAGATGATGGAGAGTTCATCACTGACTTGAATCCGACCTTTGACCAGGGAGCGAATCAGACGATCGAGTGAGCCACGTTCTTCTTCACTGATGGACTCATCAAGGATGGCGGCCATCATGCCGTAGCGGTCAGCCTTGGTAACGCGGTGGGTATCGGTGACAGTGGCAATTAATTCGTTGATAGCGCCGGGGAGAAGATTAACTGGAGACATGAAATTGTTTTGAACTCGACACCTTAATCATCTCGTGGTTTCTTCTAAGAGCAAGTGATGGTGCTAGTTTTTTTCCGTGATAATACTGAAAATATTGGGTGAACCAAGTCCGTGTTACCAGTGATTGAAGTCACAACATTGAAACCAATGCAGCGGTGGAACAATTACAACCCACCTTCAGCCCTTTGACTATCACACCGTAATAATTTTCGTCTTACACGAGTCTGAACTTCCTGCTGTGCAAAAGTTTCAGACCTTCATAGGAAGAACTACCTCTTGACGACAGGAAAATCTGCTTTTCCCGGTTAACGTTTCTCTGCTTCGCCAATGAGGGTAAAAGCGGCCCAATCTACAGGATTAGGATGTTTTACCAATGTCACCAGCATGGCTTTCCGCAGCGCTTGGGCAATATCAGGCGTTAGTTGCATCTGCCGATAAAATTCCGCCATCAAGTCGGCTGTTGATTCATCAGATACTGACCACAGAGAAACTACAACACTCGGAACGCCTGCTGCAATAAACGAGCGTGATAAACCAATGATGCCATCACCTGTAATACGACCGCGACCCGTATTGCAAGCACTCAAAACGACGAGTTCGGCATTCAACCTCAAATTGAAAATTTCGCTAGCAGTGAGTAAACCACTGTCATCCTTGCTTGGGGCAAGTGCGATGACTCCAGGTACCCCCAATCCCTCCACGTCATCCAGGATGCCGTGAGTTGCTAAATGCACGATGCGAGATCGCTCTATTTGCTGTAAAACTGCTACTTTTGTCGCTTTGTCGCCTGTAAGCGGTTCAGCATTCAAAAGTTGAGCGATCGCGATCGCTTCGGTTTCAGAGTGTGGGAGTGATGACAGTTGTTGAGGAGGTTGGTTCGTCGTAAAGGCAACACTTGGCATGGTAGGATTCCCAACGACTAGCGCACCTTTTCCGGAAGCAAGCTGTTGCTGTTTCTTGGTTAAAGACAGCACTTGAATTGAAGGTGCTGTTAAAATAGTATGTTTTTCTATCAAGTAGTTTCCCGAACTATCTTGCAACGCGGCAAAGGGAACTAAGAACAAAGATTCATGAGGAATAAAGGTAATTCGCGACGCTGGATCTTGAGGTAGAAGGTCAGCAATTGGTTCGATCAGTAGTTGATAAAGCTCTTGCAATGACGGGTTTAAAAATCGTTGCTCGACAATAGGCCGGGTTGGCGTGGGATTTGTAGCTGGTTGGGAGCGCTGCTTGTTTCGCAGGCAACTGGGGATGAAGCAACGACCTTCAGTAATCAAGGCTTTTAATGAAGTTTTTTCCTCAACCAAACCTTTCAAAGTGATGCGACGAAAGTCAAATTTTCCGGTCGGCTGCATTACCCAGATATAAAGTTCTGAATCTTGCAGCTTTCTTTGACCATCAGCTTCTCTAACTTCTTTGATAATCGAGTAAGAAACTAAAGTAGAATTTTGTTCTTTAGCAATTTGCTGAATTTCCTGGATGTTGAGGGGTTTTATTTGACTTTCCGATGACTTTAGGGTAGCCTGGGCTGACTGGGAAGAAAAACGGTTGGTCAATAATCTAACAAAAGCTTGCGCCCGTCCCCGCTCTGTTATTTCTAGCGCTTTCTTATGCTGATTTTGATTAGCAAGCACTTCTTGCAACGTACTATAACTTGTTTCTTGGGTTTCAAAAATTGAAACTAAATTGAGGTCGTTATTTTCTAAATCTGACCGCAGAGATTCCCAAATTTCAATGGCTGAAAATAAAGCTTTGATAGCTTCTGCTGGTTGCTTTGCTTTGTATAAAGCGTCACCTAAATTTGTGAGTGCGCGACCTTCAGCGTGGCGATCGCTCAGTTCTCTGGCAATGACTAAACTTTGTTGGTGAGACTCAATCGCTTGACTATAATTTTTGACAGCATAGTAAGCAATTCCTAAATTCTCTAGAGCACGACCTTGAACGAAGCGATCGCCCAGTGCTGACGCGATCGCTAAACTTTGCTTCTGATCATCAATTGCTTTGGCATAATCGGTTAGGGAATAGTGTACTAATCCCAAATTGCTCAAAGCAAGAGCTTCGCCTCGGCGATCGCGCTGCTGTTTAGCGATCGCTAAACTTTGCTCTTGATATTCAACTGCCTTTTTATACTCTTTTTGAGCATAGTAAAGTAATCCCAAATTTCTCAGAACACTCGCCTCTAAATCAGCCGATTTTAGGGCATGCGCTACTTCCAAACTTTGCTGGTAGTATTCGATTGCTTTTTTATAATTGCCAATCGCGCCGTAAGCAGCTCCCAAACCAATAAAAGCTTGTCCCTTGCCCAATAAATCGTCCCTGGATTCAGCTTGTGCTAAGCGCTGCTGGTGATAAGAAATTGCTTTTTCATAATCTCCAATCGCGTAGTAAGTCGCGCCTAGATTGTTGAGCGCGTAGCCTTCCCTAGCGCGATCGCGGGAGAGTCTCGCCAGCTCTAAATTCTGCTGGTAGCAGGCGATCGCTTTGCTGTAGTCTTTTGGCGCAGTCTGGAGAGGCAATCCTGGTTGCTGCCCCAGTAATTGTTCCTCAGTTAAGCATTGAGCGGTACTCGGTGTCAGGCTTGCTAAGTTTTGAGGTTCGCGATTTCGATCGCCATTAAGCTGGCTCAATTGTTGAGCGGCAAGGGCATTAGGATTTCCTCGCTGTGTATTAGAGACTTGCACTGAGACAGGTACAGTGGCTGCTGCAGTTGGTATTGCATCTGAGTTTGCAAGCGTTGGTACCAGTGATGTGGTGGTTGGGAGACGTAATGGTTCTGGCACGCCCCTTTCTGCAGGCAGCGTGGGAGTTAACCCAGGAGAAGGAAATTCTAATGGTTCTAGCACGCCGATTTCTGGCGGCAGGGTGGGAGCTAACCCAGATGAAGGAGTATCAGGATTATCTGGTTGTGAAACACCTAAGCCTAGAGGTGCGATCGCAGGGAATTGAATCGCAGGTGGTGCGAGTGCTGCGAGTGCTGGTGGTTCTGGCGGTAGTGTGGGAGCATACCCACCACTCCCAGAGCCGAAACCTACCCAAATATCTAATCGTGGACTGCCCAAAACAAGGGTAGGAGCGGTCAGAGATATTAATCGGCTGCCACTGGTATCAATGCTGTTGGGGTCATTGCTGCTAGTAGCGAGGCGAATCCTACCCTCATAGGTCAGGATAGTACCCGGAGCGATCGCGTTCCCAGCTTGTAAAGTGATGTTTCCATCTGGTAGGCCAATCTCAGCTACAGAGCTGAGGAAGCTGTTTTTGGCATTAATACTGTCACCAGAGGTGAGCAAACTGATGTTGCCTCCTCCAGAAAGGATAGAACCCGCTACAGTGATGTCTTCGTTGGAGCGGAGTACAATATTACCGCCAACCCCTGCGCTTGTACTCGAATCTATTCTGTCTCCGGTGGCGCTAAGACTGGATTCGGCTTGAAGGAGAATCGCGCTACCCCCAGAAGTTATGTTGCCTACAGTAGTTAAACGACCCGCCCTAATCTCAATATTGCCACCCCTCCCTTGGGCAGATGTAGAATTTAAAGCGCCAATATTAAGCGTGGTTCCCCCAAGTGGCTCATTCCGAAAACCAATCGCGCTATCCCCGGAAATAATATCTCTGACACTAACATCGTATCCTTCAATCTCGATTACGCCACCTTTCCCCGTGCTGGAACTAGAATTTATTACCCCACTGACGTTGAGGTCGCCTTGAAATAAGATCGAGCCACCTCCAGAAATGACATTTCCAAGAGTTACAGGCCCTGTATTTACTTCGATCTCGCCTCCAACTCCACCGCTATAGCTGGAATTTAGGGTACTATTGCCAGCGTTAAAGCTGCGGGCTTCGCTCAACACAGAAATACGACCGCCACCGGAGGTTATATTACCAGTGACAATGTCACCCTCATAATTACCCACAGCAGTTTTGAGTTCGATCGCGCCTCCCACTCCTCTGTTAGAACTCGAATCAAAATTTCTGGCGCTGATGCTGCTGTTGTTCTCGCTGAGACTATTGAGGCCGATATTGCCACCGTTTGAAGTAATGTTGCCGGCTGCAATGCTACCAAATGCCAAAAGCCCGACATCCCCACCTGCACTGCCGCTGCCAGAGTTGAGATCGCCGACGCCGATCGCACCTGCTTGACTGCTGAGGGTAATATTGCCACCGCTAGAGAGAATATTTCCCGTTGCTATATTGCCGTAAGCATTGAGAGAGATGTTACCCCCTCCGCTGCCACCCTTCGCGTTCAGCGTCTCGGCGCCGATGTTGATCGCACCTCGATTGCTAAGCAAGCTGATCTCGCCTGCTGTGATTCCGCTAGTGTCGATGCTGCCGGCACTGATGTTGCCTTCTCCATAAAGGGTGACTTTGCCTCCGTTTCCCAGGAAGCTAGAGGTTGTAATTCCACCGGTGGCGATCGCGTTTGTCCCATATAGGAAAATTGACCCACCGTTACCGATTATCGAGGAAGCGTTCAAGGTGTTGGCGCTCGTATTGATGCTTCCCCCCGCGCTGTAGAGGGTAATATTGCCGGCATTGCTCGTTGTTAAAGTTGAAGTATTCAGGTTTTCCGCTGCGATGTCCCCGGACGCTACCAGCGCGATATCTCCGCCATTTGAAGTAATGGATGCTGCTTGAATGCTGTTTGCCGCGCCTAAAAAAACTGAACCTGCGATCGCGATATTGCCAACTTGAATGTTGGCAGGCGAATAACTGGCGGGTGCTAGAGTGCTTTCTCCAGTGAGGGGAGTGGGTAGGTTGCCAGCAGTAAAAACCAACTGCGGTCGATCGCTAGATGCGGAAGTGATAGCGAGATCGCCGGCTGCGATCGCGCCTTCGGCTTGCACTCCCAGAGAAGCGCCTGCGTAATTACCAAAAGAGACGTTTCCGCCTGAGACGATCGTAGAACCGCCTGAGCTTGTGAAGTTGCCGGGGCTACCTTGAAGTGTGGCAATTGAGAAATCGCTGCCAGCTCTGAATAGGGCATCACCGGATACAGTACCGTTACTGGTAAGTGTGATGCGGCCGTCAGCACTCAGTAAGCTTTGGGAGTGATTGCGCGTCTGGATGTCTATTTGGCGATCGCCCTGCACGGTTAGGTTTCCACCCACATCAGTAACAAAAGAGTTAGCCACGCTGTCGCGAATGCGGACAATTTCCCCCGCTTGCAATTTCAAGTCACCGGTTGTTTGTAGTTGCCTGTTTGTTAGGGTCAGGTTACGCGCCGCTGACACAGTAGCCGTTTGAGCAGACACTGCTAAATTTTGGTTGGCACCTGTTGCCTGAGTGTCGGCAATTGCCACATCGCCAGCTTCTACCCGCAAGTCTGAATTCGTTAGCTGTACGCTGCCGTCGCTGTTAACTGTAACGCCTGTAGCGTTGCTGCTACCCCCTGTCAGCAGTTGGGACAGGGTGAGGGGACTCAACGGCACAGAAGCAGAACCTAGATTAGAAGAGGGGGAAATTTCTAAACTCAGCAAATGCCCTGCTTGAGAAATGCGGACTAAGTTTTCTCCGGGCACTGATGCGATCGCAATTTGCCCGGAAGGTGCTGACAAAGTACCGGGGCTGAGAACTGTTCCGCCTACTAAAGCTAGCGTTTGCCCGTTAGGTACGCTCAGTTGACCGAAATTTGCGATCGCCCCTGGCTGAGCTGTACCAAAATTTAAAATGCTTGGCGTTCCTATCAGCATAGCGTATTCATTAACGCCAACTGCCTGAAACCAATTGTTGCCAAATCCGATTCCGGTTGCTGTCGTTGCCAAAAATGAACCAGGCACGTTCAGTTGAGCGTTGGAACCAAAAACAATCCCCGCCGGATTCATCAAAAATAAGTTAGAACTACCGCCTATTACTTGAATTAAACCGTTAATATAAGAAGCATCGCCACCCACAACTCGCCCTAAAATATTGCGAATATTTGGATCAGAAATAAAGTTAACAATTTGACCGTCTGTGAGTCCAAACTGCTGAAAGCTATGAAAGAGATTAGTGCCGTCTTTTGAGCGCTGTCCGCCGTTGATGTTAAATTGATTGCCGGAGGCATTAACAGCAGTTCCTGTGCCATCGGGAGACGGAGTAATTTGCTGTCCTGTAGCCGCAGGTGAGAATAGTAATAAACCTAAAGATACCACCCAAGTATAAGTCAAAAGTTGCTGTTGATATCTTTGAGTTATTCTTGTTGTAATCATTAGACTTCTCCCTGATTTTTTTTGCTGAACACGCTTAAATTATAATAAAACTTTTTCCTCAAAAAACATGAGTCGAGTTTAATCTCAGCAGGTTAAAAAGTGCGCTCATAGCTCAACTGGCGAACGTTTACAGAACCCATTTGAGATATAAGCGGCTGCAAGCCCGATCGGCATCAGCCTAATAACAATAGTCGGGAGAGTTTTTAGTTCCTAGTCTGAAACCCTTGATTTTTCCTTGGTAGTTCGATTGCCGAATCGCCTTGAAAGCGATATTCTACGGTTGGTTATCAAAAACTGTCCAAAGTCTTGTAATAAAACAAAGATTAACCTTGGCACTTGCATCAACTAGAGTTCTCTAAAAATTACTGACGAGGATTTTGCACGTCTATATCCAAGCATTTACCCGTTCTCTTCCCCTACCTTGCCACAACCGGAAAAAACAAAGATTCGAGGATGATCCACTCTTCGTCTGTGAGGCTGGTAGAGTATGGCATAACTACTTCTTGATACGAATTTTGCAGTCACTTTACTTCAATACAGTAAAAAATGTCAAATGGGTTCTATAAAAGCGATCGCCCTTCCCACCTCCCCACTCCCCCATCCCCTGAAGCCCGTAAAGCGTAGCTATCCCAGAGGGAATCCCCCTTTTATCCAAAATCAAAATAAGTAGACAGACAAAAAATTAGTCCGCCTACTTAATCCCTAACTAGAAATCACTCCCACTCGATCGTTCCCGGCGGCTTAGAAGTAATATCGTAAACCACCCGGTTCACCCCCTTAACCTCATTCACAATCCGGTTCGATATCAGTTCCAACAAATCGTAAGGAACCCGCGCCCAATCAGCCGTCATCCCGTCTTCACTCTTAATAAATCGCAGAACGATCGGGTAAGCATAAGTGCGCTGATCGCCCATCACGCCTACACTGCGAATCGGCAGCAAAACTGCAAAAGCTTGCCAAAGTTCACCGTACAATCCGTGCCGGTTAATTTCTTGGCGAACAATGAAGTCAGCATCCCGCAAAATATTTAGTCTCTCGGAGGTAACTTCTCCGATAATCCGAATCGCCAATCCCGGGCCTGGGAAAGGTTGTCGGTTCACGATTTCTTCGGGAAGCCCGATCGATCGGCCGACTTTTCGCACCTCATCCTTAAACAGTTTTCGCAGCGGTTCAATCAGCTTAAATCGCAAATCTTTCGGCAAACCGCCGACGTTGTGGTGGCTTTTAATTTTAACAGCAACTCGTTCGCCGCTTTTCGGGTCTGCATTAGTGTCAGCCGACTCAATCACATCAGGATAAAGAGTACCTTGGGCGAGGTAGTCGAAGGGGCCCAGACGCTTCGATTCTTCTTCAAATACGTTGATAAATTCGTGACCGATCCGCTTGCGTTTTACTTCAGGATCGGTAATCCCTTCAAGTTGAGCTAAAAAGCGTTCGCGAGCATTAACATACTCAACGTCAATGTGGAATTGCTCTTTAAATAATTTTACCAACCGTTCTGGTTCATACTTCCGCATAAACCCTTGGTCGATAAACATACAGGTAAGTTGGTCGCCGATCGCCTTGTGCAGCAAGAAAGCCAAAGTAGAAGAATCTACACCGCCGGATAGAGCCAGCAAAACTCGTTTATCCCCCACTTGTGCGCGAATTTCGCGAATCGATTCCTCAACAAAAGTAGCTGTCGTCCAAGTCGGTTCGCACTCGCAAATGTGGTAAACAAAATTGCGAATTAAAGCTATTCCCCCGATCGAGTGAACTACTTCTGGGTGAAACTGAACACCGTACAAATTTTTCTCGTGGTGAGCAACAGCAGCACACGGAGTATTGTCCGTGTGAGCGAGGATCTCAAAACCCGTCGGCAGTTGAGTACACGAGTCTCCGTGGCTCATCCACATCGTGCTGCCCTCTTCGACATTTGTCAGCAAATCCGTAGGATCGTCAATAAATAGCGATGCCTTGCCGTATTCCGCTAATTTCGATCGCTCAACCGTGCCTCCGAGCTGCTTGACCATCAACTGCATCCCGTAGCACACTCCCAACACCGGTATTCCCAAATTCCAAATTTCTGGGTCGCAGTGGGGTGCTTTTTCATCGTATACAGAACTCGGGCCTCCTGAAAGAATAATTCCTTTAGGATTGATAGCTTTTAACTGTTCAGCAGTAGTGCGGTAAGAAATAACTTCTGAATATACTTGAGTTTCGCGAATTCGACGAGCAATCAGTTCGGAATATTGCGAACCGAAGTCGAGAATCACGATGATCTGGCGATCAATCTGCTGCATTAAAGAGTTTGTGAGAACGGATTCAGTTTCTATTTTAGTAGTCACGGTTATTGCGTAATTGCTAAGTGATAATTGGGCAGAAAGTAGCGGACGTATCTGTCGCGGTCTCAGTACAATTCTAAGGAAGGCGAGGAACCATTGGTCGCTAGGAATAAATCTTATTTATACTAGATTGCAGTCAGCGATGTTAGTCTATTAATCGGGTACAAGGCAAGCATAGATTTACTTCGCTCCTTACCCTAATTAATTGAATTCTTGCTTCAGAAATAACTTCCAGAAGCAACCTAGTATAATTAAGGTCTAGGGACAGAGAATTATTACTTGTTAAATATTCTCCCTGACCGATGTTTTAAACAGAATTCAGGGGTATTCACACTACATTAACAAATTTGGGTCAAAAATGTATCTCCTATTTCACTTTTAACAATAATTTTGCGATCGCGCCCGAACATCACCGAGCCCACGGGGATGTGCAAGTTAGTGTGAGTAAAAATGCAATCCGATGACCGCAAGTCTATTTGTCGGGCGATGTCGCCGTAAATTTGATCGACCCAATTGCTGCCAGTTTGGGCGTCCAAAGCCCGCAATTGCCCGAGAGCATCTTCGGCTGTCGCTGCGGCAAAAATTGCGGAACACGCATCGGCAGGCATTCCAGCTTTAGCACAGTAAGCTGTGAGAATTTCCCTGCGCCCGTCAGCGAGGTGGTGGTGAGTGTGAAAAATTCCCGCCGCTAATTTCATCAGTTTCCCATGATAGCCAAACAGCAAAATTGACTGCACGCCCTGATATCCTGCTTCTACCAGCAGCGGGCCGAGCCAGTTAGCGGTTTTGACTAGCCTCTCAGGATTAATCCCCAGTTGTCGCGCCAAATCCAAACCGTTTTCGCCGATGCAGAAAACCAAACAGTCAAACAGTTCGGCTTTTTGTTGCAGTTGTTCGCGGTAAAGTTCCAACTGTCCAGGGGCACTGAGGGGTTGAGAAATGCCAGTTGTACCCAGCAGCGAAAGTCCTTCTACCACGCCGAAAGCTTCGTTAGAAGTCCGGGTGGCTAGTTGCCGCCCAGACGGCAGAATCAGGGTGACAGTAATTTTTTCTCCCCCTGCGAGTTCTCGGCTCAGATTCGATCGCAACAGCCGCATTGCGTAATCATAGATTGCCGCTCCTCCACCTGCTTTATGATGTCCAATTCCCTCCCCGCCAACAATCTGTATTTGTTCCCCCTCTCCTTCTCTCCGCAATTCCACCATTGCCCAAACGGGGGTATTGCGAGTCAGATCGAGATTGTCCCCCGGATCGGAGCGAGTCACACCTAAAGCGGTACCAGTTTTGAGTACAGACGCCTGTTCGATCGGAATTTCTACCGTTATTGGCGGTTCCAGTAAATTTACTGATACGCTATCTAGAGAGTGAATACCCTCACGCAAGCACCGCAAAGCTGCAAGTGCGGCCGCACAGGCAAATACTGGCAGTGTATACCCGGATAAAGGTTGAGTTTTGGTCACAATCTAATGCAGAAATCCGTAAATTTGCTGAGAATCGACATCACACCTTAGCAGTGATATCTCTCAAACGTTTAAGTTTAATTCTAGGGTTTGCTATTATCTGCAGTTAGCGTAATTTTTGTCAAGTAATAATTTTGTCCTAGCAGTTCCCGATCTCAGCCACAATTTTTTTGAGGTGCGGTAGCGGAACCCTCGTAGAGGATCGCCAATAACCCACTCCGAAGCCTTGCGAGCACCTGCGGGGGATTTCCATAAACAACCCGGAATCTCGATCGCCAGCGCTAGGACTGAACCAACGGATTCCAGGAATTAGGTACAAATCGTCCTTCAGCAATATTCGGCAAGTCGATCGTCCTTCATTCTATAGATTTAGCTAGCCGTAAAGGTGCCAGAGGCGAGTCGAGGATCGGGCGCTAAATTGCTTGGGCCTTTGGGGGACGTGTTTGAGGCGGAATTTGAGCAATTTTTGGCAGGCAAAATGCTGGGATCGCTTCTTTGTTAAGCCCTACAACCTACTTTTTTACAATTACCCAATTTATATCTCCCAAGCGGTTGATGTCCTAGCGATTGCCAGTCATTTATATTGATATGAATTACCCGGACGTGCCAGTCCTACTTTCGAGCTAGCCTCTTGAAGGTGGGGCTGGTTTTATCTAACCCTATTACTTCAATTCTCCAATCTAAAATCTAAAATCTACAATCTAAAATCGATTGACTATGGTTGAACCAGTTGCAGAGTTAAATGAACCTCTATCTCTTCAGACTCCAGAAATAGTAGACCCGAAAATATTTCAGCTCGTTCTCTCTGCAAAAACAGCTCTCAAAATTTCTAAAAAAGACGTTCGATCGACCCTGAAAGCCTCAACTTTAGACGGCGTTTTCGCGGCTGTCTTCGAGTCGGCGACTGGCGGCGTGCTGCTGAGCAACTTCTTGCTGCAACTCGGGGCGAGCAGCGTGGAAATAGGTATATTCTCGGCTATTCCGATGGTGGTAAATCTCCTGCAACCATTAGGAGCCTACATCGCAGATCAGACAACCAGCCGCCACTGGTACAACCTATTTGTATTCGGCGTGTCGCGGCTGCTGTGGCTGGTGCTGGCGGTGGCAATTGTTTGGGGTTCCCAGCACGCAGACCTCCACCAACTGCTGCAATGGACACTGGTAACAGTCGTAGCAGCTAGCGTGCTGGCAGCTTTTGCCAATTCTAGCTGGTTCAGTTGGATGGCTACTGTGGTGCCTCAGCGCTTGCGGGGACGCTATTTTGGCTTTCGCAACAGTGCTGTCAGCCTCATCACTTTGCTGGGAGTGCCGTTGATGGGATTGGGAGTTTCAACTTGGGACGGCGGTCCAATTTTGGGCTACGGTATTGTTTTATTGGTGGGTGTTTTGGCGGGAATGATTAGTTTGGGGTGTCAATGCTTCATGGTTGATGTGAATCCCCAGGTCTACAAAAAAGATGCACAGAAAGATCGACTTACAGAGAAAAAAGCAAAGCAAATAACAGATTTTGTGCCTTCTGTGCTGAAAGATTCTAATTTTTTAATGTTTATTCTGTACTTCAGTGTGTGGACATTTGCTGTTAATCTCAGCGCGCCTTTTTTTAATATCTACCTGCTGAAAGATTTAAGCTTGGATGTGAGTTTAGTAACGGTTTACACCAGCTTAAGTTCCGGGGCAAATCTACTGCTGCTGATGTTTTGGGGTAAGTTGGCCGATCGCTGGGGAAATCGCCCTCTGCTAATGGCGGTGGGGCTGGTGGTGGCGGTAACGCCTTTGCTGTGGTTGGGTACGGGCAATTACCCGTTTTCGGTGTGGGTGTGGCTGCCGCTGCTGCACTTGTTGGGGGGAACGACTTTAGGGGCGATCGCCCTGTGTAGTAACAATATTCAAATGGAGATAGCGTCGATCGAGCAACCTTCGACTTATTTTGCGATCGCCGCAGCGGTTTCGGGATTAGCTGGGGCTTTGGGAACTACCGCCGGCGGCTTTCTTGCCGAACTTCCGGGCATGAGTTTGGGATCACTGTTTGCCCTCTCGGCTGCTGTGCGGCTGGTAGGCTTGCTGCCTTTGGTTTTGGTGCGAGAACCTCGTAGCCAGTCGCTGCGGTCGATCGTCCCCACTTTTGGACGTTTCAAATTTAACCGGGGCTAGGAAATTTTCGCACAAATTTACTGATCGAGAAACCAGAAAAGCCCACCGCAGAAAATCTGAGAGCGGCTAAAACAAATTTTAATCCAAAACATAGTCCAAAGCTGCCACTTGTTCGTCCCCTACGTCACCATTATCTTGCAGCTAAATGACAAATAGATCAGATATAGCTGTTCTAAAAACTGACCTGGCATAGCGTAAATGTGTTTAAATGTTTCTTAGCTAGGGCGTCGGAGCGCTACTTCTGTTAGGAGAATCGAGCATTTTTCCCTAACCAAAGCTACTATTTCACACTCTGAATTTTTTACGTTTTAGCAGAAACGAGCATTTTCTCCGAACCAAACCTACGGTTTAACGCTCTAAGTTTTGAAGTTAAGAAATATAAATAAGATTCACATTTTAATACAATAAACTCGACTAGATGGTATTTTGGGACTAATATCCGGAGAATCGAAATAGCTAAAGATTGCCCAGCCAGATAACAATAGGGTCGAGCAAGAAATTAGGAGCGATCGCCTGACGCGATACAAAAACGGGAATTGGCAATTCTCTTGTAACCGATTACTAATGACACCTCGCTATCCAATTTCAGATTCAAAGAGAGAATTTAAAAATGAAACGTTTAATCGTTTGCTGTGATGGAACTTGGAACAAACTAGATACTCAGTGCCCAACTAATGTGGTTAGGCTTGCCCAGGCCGTGAAACGGACAGCCAGTGACGGGGTTCCGCAGATCGTGTTTTATGACGAGGGAATTGGAGTAGACAGTAACAAGATTGTGGGCGGAGTCACTGGGCTGGGAATCGATAAAAATATACAAGATGCCTATCGTTTTCTTTCTTTCAACTACGATCAGGGTGACGAAATCTATCTATTCGGGTTCAGTCGCGGTGCTTACACAGTCAGGAGTCTAGCGGGGATGATCTATTGCTCCGGTCTCCTATCCCGCCGTAACGTTACCATGGCATCACAAGCTTACGAGCTTTACCGTAAGCGAGAGATTTCACCAAAGCATCCGGAAGCAAAGAGTTTCCGCGAAAATTACGGCAAAGATAAGGGCGATCGCGTCCCGATTACCTTGCTTGGTTGTTTCGACACCGTTGGAGCCCTTGGTATTCCTCTTGTACCCGCCTTGAAGAAGTTTGAGGGACAGATCAAAACAAGGTACAAATTCCACGACACCACTTTAAATAAGGATATTGAGAATGCGTTGCACGCCGTTGCGATCGACGAAATTCGCGAAGTCTTTGATGTTACCCTGATGAAGAAAAATCCTGATGCCCCGACCCAGAAGCTTCGTCAAGTTTGGTTTCCAGGCGAGCATGGCTGCATCGGCGGTGGTACGCCAGAATACCGCGGGTTATCAGATGCTGTCTTAAAGTGGATGTTGGATCAAATCAGTGACCTTGAATTGAAGCTGGAATTCGAGCCAGAGGCTATTGAGGATATCAAGCCTGATTATAAGGCTTCATTTCAAAACAATCCTGGGTTCTTCAAATTTGCAGGAATCAAGTGGCGCGAGGTGGGGGAGACCCTTGAGGATCTTCATGAAAGCGCGATCGAGCGATTGAAAAAACGCCAAGACTATCGGCCTAAAAACCTGCAAAAGATTCTCTCCAAAGTAATTGAAAATATAGAAAAATAATCAAACTTTATCAATCTCTCAGAACCGAACATAAGAAGACGATCTAATCTACCACAATCGAAAGGAAAAGCAATCATGACAAGAGATACATCTAGAGATGGATTCAGCAACAAAGCTTTAGCATATACGTTGACTCATTTCAAACCAATTTGGGATTTAGTTCAAAGTTACGAGCCTCTGAAACGTAAACTAAACAAATTTTTTCTCAATAGTATCATTTACAAACTTCCCACTCGCCCGCTTCCCTATAGCTTAATGGGCTTAGATCCCAAAATTCCAGGGACAGATATTCCCAAGAAAACTGATACCTACATCTCTTGGGATTCACTTACAGACAAGACTTATACTGGGCGACATTTACCTCCCGACCCAGAATTTAACAAAGAAGGGAATTTACCACCACTGGAAAAAGTAAAGACCTTATTCCAAAAAAGAGATGGAAAAACCATTTATTCAGAAAAATCGACCCTGCTTTTTCCCTATTGGGTGCAGTGGTTTACAGATAGTTTTCTCCGGATAGATCAGCAAAACCGCTTCAAAAATACCTCCAACCATCAGATTGATATGTGTAATGTTTACGGGTTGACCCGCAAACAAACAAATATGCTCAGAGCTTTCAAAGATGGTAAATTTAAAACTCAAAAACTCAAGCGCCAAGATGGCGTAGAAGAAGAGTATCCACTCTTTTATTATGCCGATCCTGAGCAGGGTATTGTCGATCCTCAATTTGAAGGTCTTCATGCACCCCTTAATGATGAGAAAAGACAACCCCCCGAAAAGAAAAGCAAGCTATTTGCAATGGGAGTTGAACGGGCAAACGTCCAAATTGGCTATGTCATGCTCAACACTTTATGTATCAGGGAGCATAATCGAATTTGTGATGTTTTGTCCAAAAGCTATCCGCAATGGGACGATGAGAGGCTCTTCCAAACCGCGAGAAATATTCTCATGGTGATTGTTCTCAATATCATTATGGAAGAGTACATTTTCCACATTACGCCCTATAATTTTAGGTTCTTTGCCGATCCTGAAGCTTTTACCAAGGAAAGCTGGTATCGAGAAAATTGGATGGCGATTGAGTTTAGTTTTGTCTATCGCTGGCATAGTGCGGTTCCGGAAACCTTTATCTATGACGGTAAAGAACAATCCATGTACGATTCCCTCTGGAATAATCAGATGTTAATCGATAAAGGGTTGGGTGCATTGATGGAAGAAACTTGTTCCCAACCAGGCACTAGAATTGGTTTGTTTAACACACCTGATTTTAAGATCGCGGGAACACCCTATACATTTATTGATGCTACCGAACTAGCATCTGTTAAACTCGGACGGCAGGCGCAGTTAGCCAGTTATAACGATTACCGCGAAATGTGTGGTTATCCCAGGGTGACTGATTTCAATCAAATTACGGGTGACGAATACGCTCAACAGAAATTAAAAGAGTTGTACGGTCATGTTGATAAGATTGAATTATTTGTGGGATTGTACGCTGAAGATGTCCGCCAAAATTCAGCAATTCCGCCTTTAGTAGCACGGATAATTGGCATTGATGCTTTCTCCCAAGCTTTAACTAATCCTTTGTTATCGCCTAAAGTCTTCAATAAGGAAACTTTTTCTGAGGTTGGTTGGGAAATTATCCAAAATACCAAAACAGTCTCTGATTTAGTGAATCGTAATGTTCCTCCAAGCGATCCTAAGTACAAAGTCTCCTTCGATCTTTAAGTTGTAGCTGACAACTAAGACTCAAGGTAGTGGGGGGCGCAAACACACCTGCGCCCTCAAAAATGAGGAAGAAAAAGGCGATATTTTCGCAAGCGATCGGCTACTGCAATTCGGAAGCAATTGCACCAGCATTTATACTGTTTAACAGATGCAACGGTTTGTGTAGAGCCTTTTTTAGCGATTAACCGAAGGTTATGTTATGAGCAAGAAGTTATTTACCGAATATCCCGAACAGGACGAACGCAAATATTACGATCTTTTGGTTGAGCAGGCCAAGCTTCGGATGGATAATCTTTACGGGGATAAGGAGCGGGCGCTGCGAGATACTCACGCCAAAGCTCATGCCTGCGTTAAAGGAACTCTGGAAATTTTTGACTTTGATGAGGAAGCGATTAAACGGGAATTGGGCAAACGCGCTTCGTTAAGTTCTTCGCGACTCAATGCTATTTCCCTTAAGCAAGGTTTGCTAGCAAAACCCAAAGAATATCCTGTTTGGTTGCGATTTGCTAACGGGGCTACCAAAGTATACCCTGATTACCAAAAAGATTCGCGCTCAATATCAGTGAAAGTGATGGGGGTGGAAGGGGAACGACTCACGCAAAGCCACGAGTCAAAAACCCAGGACATCATTGTTCACAATTCAGAGCTATTTGTGAGCCAAACCATCAAAGACTACTACGGCTTTTTTTCTGCTCTGGTTGAATCACCAGAGGCATTGAAAAAGTGGCTAATACGACATCCCAGACACTTTCTAGCGGTCTCGACGCTTACTGGTAGCCGGACTCCGAAGAGTTTGCTAACAGCCAAATATTGGAGCGGTTCACCCTCTGCTTTGGGTCTCTATCCCGATTTCGATCCCTCCCAGCCTGGTGTAGTTCCTGTCGAATATCCTGCTGTAATTAAGTATGGGTTTACTCCGGTTTCATCCAAACCACCGCACGAGATAATTCCAGAACAATCTCGACCGGGAATTCCTAAATTTCCCTTTGTCGATCGTGCTAAAGCCTTGGGTTTAGATCCCAATAAACCAGACAATTATTACCGGGACGATCTAATTCAAGCCTTAGCGAAACCTGATGCCCAATACTGGTGGGAGTTTGGCATCCAGTTCCAAACCAGCCTAAAAATGCCGATCGACGATGGCATCAATGTCTGGAAGGAAAAGGATTCACCCTTCTTGAGAGTAGGTCGTCTCACCGTCAAGCATCAGATTATTGATTATGAAAAACAATCGGATTTCAACGAAAACCTGAGATATTCTCCCTGGAACGGCTTAGCAGTTCATCGTCCTGTAGGTGCGATCAATCGCATACGCGGTGTTGTTTACCCCGTTGTAGCGAATTATCGCCTTCAAAAGCGAGGTCTTGTCCACCAAGAACCAACCGGAGAAGAAACTTTTTAAGGGAATAATTTTTGTCGGGGACATCCCACCGGAAACGATATTAACAAGCGAAACCTTCAAAAAATCCCATCCCTTTTTAGGGGGTGGGAATGTTGAAAATTATTAATTTTTAGTGATTCAGTCCTTAGTCCTCATTATTCAGTAGCAATTAATCAATAACTGGGTTCGTACCCAATTATTAATTATTCTGCTAGCAACCAACTGATGACTAATGACCAACGACTGATGACTAATAAATTAAGCTTGCCGTGAGTAGTATTCCACCACTAGCAGTTCGTTAATCTGTAGAGCAATCCACTCGCGTTCGATAACGCCGTTAACTTTGCCAACCAGTTTTTGCTTATCAAATTCCAAGTGATTCGGCAAGTGAGCCAAGCCTGGGTCTTTGAGATTAGCTTCTACCATTGTGCGCGAGCGCTCTCTATTTTTCACAGCAACCACATCACCAGGCTTGCACTGATAGCTGGCGATATTGACTTCACGGTCATTGACAGTTATGTGACCGTGATTTACCAATTGTCTAGCGGACGGAATGGTTGGAGCCATTCCCATCCGAAACACAGTATTGTCCAAGCGCATTTCCAAAAATTGCAGTAACACTTGACCTGTGGAGCCCGTGACACGGCGGGCTTTGCGGACGTAACGGAGCAGTTGGCGTTCCGTCACACCGTAATTGAAACGGAGTTTTTGCTTTTCTTGCAAACGAACCGCATACTCAGAGAGCTTTTTGCGGTTTTGACCGTGCTGTCCAGGCGGATAATCTCGTCTGGGGGTTTTGCGGGTTAGACCCGGCAACTCTTTCAGGCGACGGACGATTCTCAATCGGGGGCCTCGATATCGAGACATTTATTTTCCTCTCTAATATCTGTATGCAATTTTATGCAGACTCTATATTATATGTTGGTAACGGTCAAAATTCAAATAAAGATCGATAAAAAAACGATCGACCGCAGCGCGAGCCATAATGTGAGGTAAATTCTGAAGGAAAAGCCGATCGCTCGATCGCCCCAATCAGCCAAAAGAACTCACTACTCGATCTGCCATGCACAACCGCAATTTTTCCCGCACTTCTTCCCCAAAGCCAGCACCGACAGGCTCAAACCCTACCGCGCGCTGGATATTAGCTCTCGGCACGCAGCTAGCAGCACTCGGTTTGTTGGCAACAGCACTGCCAATCTCACCAGCATCAGCCATCACTATTAGAATCCCTCGCTCTAGGAATCCCTATCGCGTCTGCGCCCTAGAACTAATCGAAGCCGGAGTGGGGGCAGAGGCAGCAGCCGCCGCTTGTGCTGACGCCCTCCGCCCCCGCGACATATCTAAATGCGCCCTCCAAATCAACCGCAAAACCAATATTTCGGGTGTCGAAGCGCTCTCTAGCTGTCGGCGGGTGAGGCGTCCCAAAGAATTGGCTACTTGCGTAGTGAATATTAACGGCAAAAGTCGAACTCAACCTGCTGATCCCCTGGTAGTGCTCGATGGATGCCGCCGCAGTTTATTACCACAACAGTTTTCTGAATGCGTAGTCGGTTTGAGCGGCAGGCTCGACTTTCCCACTGACAGGTTAATCGCCACTTGTCTTGACCCCAGAGACAGCGTGAGCCAGTTGGACGGACGCCCTGCACCGACGCCTCCTGTGGAGCTAATTTCACCGCCTTCGCCCCCCAATTAATTTGTCAGTTGTTAGTTGTCAGTGGTCAGTTGTTAGTTGTTATTTGTTAGTTGTTATTTGTTATTCCACAGCTATTAGCTACTGCCAATCGCCAACTGCCAACTGCCAACTGCCAACTGCCAACTGCCAACTGACTACTTTTTTATAATCAAATGTCAGAAATTTTTGCTCAAATTACAGTCGAAGAATTAGCTCGTCAATTAGCAGAAACCAATGCTGAGAAATTGCAGCTTGTAGACGTGCGGGAACCTTACGAAATTGAACTCGCGGCGCTGCCGGGATTTGTAGCTTTTCCGCTGAGCGAGTTTGCCGAATGGTCTGGTGCAATTGACGCTAGACTCGATCGCGACACCGAAACCCTAGTTCTGTGCCACCACGGAGTGCGATCGGCTCAAATGTGCCACTGGTTAGCCACTCAAGGATTTACTAACGTTAAAAATATCGTTGGCGGCATCGATGCTTACTCAATGGTGGTGGATCGAACCGTCCCCCGCTATTAACATCACATCCAGTTCTTAACTATCGTTTTCTTCAGAGTCCGCGCGGGCGGACTTTGTATCTGTATAAGCGAAATATATTTCCCCCGAATTACCTAATTAACAGCAGCCAATCGAAAATTTAAAAGCTTACTCATAGTGAGCCGATCGCGCCCCTGCCTTTTCGAGTCATAAAGAGCCTCATCAGCCGCCATTAGCAGCGTTATCGCATCATTTTCCTCGCTCGGAACAACGCTGGCAATTCCGAAACTAATCGTTACCACAGAATTAGGTAGACCGTCAAGACTCTGCGGGTTAAAAAGAATATTCAAATCTTTCACTTTCGCTCTAATTTGTTCGGCAACAACCACAGCCGCCGACGCATCAGTTTCAGGTAAAATCACAGCAAACTCCTCGCCCCCGTAGCGAGCAGCTACATCAGCAGGCCGCGGGAGCGATCGGCGAATTGTCTGAGCTACCGATCGCAAACACTCATCTCCTGCTTGATGTCCGTAGGTATCATTATATATTTTGAAATAATCGAGGTCGCACAAAATTAAAGATATCGGAGACCCCTCGCGAGCCATATGTTTCCATTCCGTTCGCAAGCAACTATCAAAATACCGTCTGTTGCCAATTTGAGTAAGTTCGTCCACATTCACCAAAGCTTGCAATCTTTGATTTTCTTGCTGCAACTCCTCAAAACGAACCACCAATAACTTGTCCTGGCACAAATTTTGCCCTTGAAAATACAGGCGATATAATTCGCAAGACAAACTACAGTTATTTCCCTCTAATTTGACCAATCCCATGCTCTCTAACTGATAAGCCATCAAAGGTTCAAGGTGAATGCTATTTTTAGCAGCGACAACTTGTTGGAAGGCGGAGGCGAGTTCGGGCTGCTGTTGAATGGCGATCGACTGATTTTGCAAGTAGTCGCTATAAATTCCGCTGTGAGTAGGAGCTGCTGTTAAAAGTTCTGCCAACTTGGCTAGCCCCAGTTCCTGCCCTGGTTCATCCCGATCGACTGAGAGGCGATTTTGTTGCAAAATTGCCAGGTGATACAGCGCTAAATGCACTAAATAAGGATGCCCGCCTACCATGTTCATTAATTGCTCGATCGGATCGCTATTGCTCCAGTTCAGTCCGTGTCTGCACGCCAAATCTTGAACTTGTTCAGCAGTAAATTCTGAGAGTTTCATCGGCATTCCTACATTAAATGGAGATTGATTAAGCCTCAAAGCAATATAAATTTCGGTCGAATGAATGACAACAATGCGGAGTTTTTGCCAAGTTGTGCTAGCGCGAGCTTGTTCATACCAAAAACGGATAATAGAAAGAAAATCTTGAGCAATGTTAGTGCGTTCAAATATGCGATTTATTTCGTTAATCACCAAGATAATGGGACTATCAATTAGTTCGAGCAAATAGTTTTCAAAGTAAATTGTGCAGCTTACCTTGCTGCCCATATCTTCATCCCAGAATTCATCAATATTTGGTTCGAGTTTGAGTTGCCGAGCGACATTGACACAAAGCCAGCGTAAAAATTTATCTAAACTAGCAAAAACCGCTGCGTCGGCTTGCTGAAAGTCTACAGTTACTGTGCGGTATCCACGATCGACTGCCGCGTGCATTATCCGCAGCATCAGCGAACTTTTGCCCATTTTTTTGGGAGCTTTAATGCGAACAAGGCCTCCGGGTTTGCTAATTTCTGCACAGACCAACGCTTCGGCCCCTGAGCGCTCAATATAAAATGGAGAGTCAAGCGGTATGGGGCCGCCGGGAAAATCTAGGTCGGCAACTGTTTGGATCGAGTTTGGTGATTTTTGGAGTCCAGCCATAGTCATTGTGCAAGGCGATACCCTGACTGTATCTTACTGTGCGTCAACCTTTGTCAGGTTAGGAAGTAGACGAGCGGTGTCCAAGATCGATCGACAATCCTACAAAATCTAAGTTTTTAGGGACTTCCCGGAACTGACTTTGCTATAGTAGTGTCACTTTACCCAGTCTCAAACCCTGCTTCAACACGGCTCTGCAGACCGACAAAAATTCGACGGTAGCCCAGACGCGCTCATTCTTGGCTACCGGAAAAATAACTCGTCGGTCGTCAATGTCGCGCAGGAAGAGCCCCCATCAAAGGAGAAATAATCATTGTCACGTCGCTACCTGTTTACCTCTGAATCGGTCACTGAAGGCCATCCTGATAAAATCTGCGATCAAATTTCAGATACGATTTTAGATGCCTTACTGACTGAAGACCCCAAAAGCCGCGTCGCAGCCGAAGTTGTCGTCAACACCGGCTTAATGCTGCTGACGGGCGAAATTACCACTAAAGCTCAGGTAAATTACATAGAATTAGCCCGGAAAAAAATAGCCGATATTGGCTACATCCACGCTGACAACGGCTTTTCGGCCAATAGTTGCTCAGTGTTGGTGGCTCTTGATTCTCAGTCTCCCGATATTGCTCAAGGGGTGAATACAGCCCACGAAAGCCGGGAACAATCGAGTGAAGAGGAATTAGACGCCATCGGAGCCGGCGACCAAGGTTTGATGTTCGGCTTTGCTTGCAACGAAACGCCGGAAATGATGCCTCTGCCGATCAGTTTAGCGCACCGGATTTGCCGTCAACTGGCCGCAGTCCGCAAAACCGGTCAGTTATCTTACCTGCGTCCCGACGGCAAAAGCCAAGTTACAGTCATCTATGAGGACGGCAAACCCGTTGGCATAGATACGATTTTAATTTCTACGCAGCACACCGAAACGATCGGCGACATCACAGACACAGCCGCAGTTCAAGCCAAGATCAAAGAAGACCTTTGGACTGCTATCGTCCAACCTGTGTTTGCCGATATTAGCGTGAAGCCGGATGCAGAAACTCGCTTCCTTGTCAACCCTACCGGCAAATTTGTGGTCGGCGGGCCTCAAGGAGATTCGGGTTTGACGGGCCGCAAAATTATTGTGGATACCTACGGCGGCTATTCCCGTCACGGCGGCGGCGCTTTTTCTGGGAAAGACCCCACCAAGGTAGACCGCAGCGCGGCTTATGCTTGTCGCTACGTTGCTAAAAATATCGTAGCTGCTGGTTTGGCCGAAAAGTGCGAAGTGCAGTTGAGTTATGCGATCGGCGTTGCGCGGCCGGTTAGCATGATGATCGAAACTTTTGGCACTGGAAAAGTTGATGACGATCGCCTTTTGGAAGTTGTGAAGCAGCATTTTGAACTGCGTCCTGCGGGAATCATTCAGGCATTTAACTTGCAGAATTTGCCTGCTGAAAGAGGCGGCCGTTTCTATCAAGATGTGGCGGCTTACGGTCACTTCGGACGCACTGATTTAGATTTGCCTTGGGAGGAAACTGATAAGGCGGAACTTTTGAAAGCAGCTTTGAGCCAGCAGTTGTCTGCTGTTGCTGGATAGTACAATTTTGGGGCGTGTACTGCGCCCCTTATCCATAAATAATATCGGGTGCTATCAATGAATGTAGGGTGCGTACTCCGCACCTTATTCATAAATAATATCGGGTGTTCTTCGGCGCATCTTATCCATAAATAATACCGGGTGCTACCAATCAATAATAACGTAGCGGGTTCAGTGCCCACCTTCAAAGAAAAAAAGACTAAATAAATGCGCTTTTTCACACCTTTCCAATCAGCAATTCGCAGTTTTGCCTCTTCCCTCCAACAGCGGTTGGCGACGACTGGATTTTCTGCACCAAATCCAGCAACGCTGCCCAGTTCGTTTGCAACTAACAATCCTGGTGGAATTCGCGGCGTTTGGATAACCACCACTGACTCCAAAGTTCTAACATCAAAAGAGCGAACTGCTGAGGCAATGGACTTTCTCGCCGATACGGGATTTAATACCGTTTTTCCTATAATTTGGAGCCAGGGTTATACGGCTTATCCTTCTCAGATAATGCGAGAAAACTTTGGGGTGGAAATTGACTCGCGCTATCAAGGTCGCGACCCTTTAGCGGAAATATGTGTTGAAGCCAAGAGAGTTGGTTTAAAAGTGATTCCTTGTTTTGAATACGGATTTGTGAGTTCTTACAATCGCAAGGGCGGTCATTTGCTGGCGAAAAAACCTGAGTGGATTGCCCGTGATGCCAGCGGCAATTTACTTAAGAAAAATAACTTTGACTGGATGAATTCTCTTGACCCGGAAGTGCAAGACTTTGTGCTGGGGTTGATGCTGGAAGTTGCTAAGAATTATCCGGTAAACGGCGTTCAAGGAGACGATCGCATTGCGTTTCCCGTAGAAGGCGGTTACGACGAAAAAACGGTTAAACGCTATCGAGAAGAATGCGGGAGAGCCGCACCATCGGATTGTAAAGAACAACATTGGGTGCAGTGGCGCGCTGATATTATTACTGGCTTTGTGGCTCGTTTATACCGAGAAGTGAAAGCGATTAATCCTGATTTGTTGCTATCGATGTCGCCGAGTCCTTATGACTGGGGGCTGGTGGAATATTTGCAAGATTCTAAAGCTTGGGTTGACAAAAATTTGGTGGATCTGCTTCACCCGCAGTTTTATCGCCGCGATTTTAATGCTTACAAACAATTGGTCGATAAAATGATGTCGGGACAGCTTAGCGGGCAGCAAGTAAAGTGCGTGTCGCCCGGTATTTTGTTGACGAATCGAGGCAGCAAATATAGCATAACTCCCGAACTGTTGTTGCAAGTAATTGCTTACAACCGCTCTTGCGGCATTCAAGGAGAAGTGATGTTTTTTTACGAAGGTTTGCGAGATAACGATAACGCTTTGGCTAAGGTTTTGAAAAAAGGGCCCTATGCTCGTTGAGAGATTGTCCCGCCATCAATCTGTTTTCGGTTGGCTGCGGTCAACTGCGCCGATCGCTATTCCAAACCAAGTTGGTATAAAATAAGATGTGGCACCATTCTCCATAAGCTTTGATTAACAGGCAAGATGCCTATTCCACAAAGGGTGAGTTTTCTTGTGGAACAGCTATCTTGCCTGTTGCTGACAATGGTGCAAGATGTGAGGATAAAATGATATAGCAGAGTTAGGCTATCTCAAAACCCAGCAATGCGAAGCAGCAAGCGCTACTAATTGTCAAGGTGATTGCCCCAACAAACCCAATAATTAATAATTGGGGAGTTGCAAAAATAGTGGAATAAGACATATTTTAGAAGTGGGTGCAAGCTTTTTTTTAGAAGTAGCGTTTTGTAGACACCATATTTTTTAAAGACAGTTTAAAAGAGCAATCTCAACCGCTCGCCAAAATATTAGGATAAATCAGTGACCTCAGCAGCAAGCCTCATCGAACAGCTACCCCAGCTCAGCGATGCTCAATTCCATCAAAAATATTTGAAACAAAAACAAGGGATGCGAACCTTGGCGACTATATTGCCGCAAGTAGAACAGCAAAGTCTGGCGTTGCGGGCAGTAAAATTAGCTCTAAAAGTAAATTTAAAACTCGGCTCGAAGCTAGCAGGAACGGTAAAGCCAGAATTTCAAATAGCCACAATAAAATTAATCGACAAAATCCCCACTTCGCCGCTGCTCAAAATTCAACTGCTGGCCCTCACAAGTTCAGATATGGCAATTCCGATGCTGGTGGCCGCATTGAACCACAAAGAAAGTGCAGTGCGCCTGGATGGGATTCGAGCGATCGGGAAAATAGGCTCCGAAGCAGCAGTAATTGAATTAGCCCGATCGCTCGAATCCAAAGATTCCCAAATCCAAGCTTGGGCCGCTTGGGCTTTAGGAGAAATTGACTCGAAATTAGCCGCCGTAGCACTGCTCAAAGCCATCAAACACCCAGAGTCGAGGGTGCGCGCCTGGGCTGTTTGGGCTTTGGGCAAAATTAACCCGAAAACAGCCGTCCCCGCGCTGCTCAAAGCCCTCAAACACCAAGACTCCGAGGTTCGCTGGCGGGCTGCCGTCAACTGCGGGAAAATCGCCGTCTCTGAGGTAGTTCCCGGGCTGCTGAATGCCCTCAGAGACGAAAATCACATCGTCCGGGCTAGGGCCGCGGCGGCTTTGGGGAAAATCGGCGATTGTGAGGCAGTACCCGGCTTAGTAGAATTGCTTCACGACGATCCCGACTCCTATGCAGTTTCTTTGAGGGCCGCCGAGGCCTTGGGACAAATTGGCACGGAAACGGCTGTAGCCGGGCTGGTGCAAGCCCTCAACCATGAGGACTCAGACGTGCGCGGCAGTGCAGTTTCTGCCTTGGGGGAAATCAGCAGCGAGGTGGCTATGGTGGCCGTAATCGGGTCGCTCTCGGATCGAGATATTTTCGTGCGTGGCAGGGCGGCGGTTGCCCTGGGGAACATCAATACAGAGGGAGATGCTAAATTGCCCAAAATGGTGGTCGCGGGACTGGCGAGCGCAATTGGCGACACCGAATCTTATGTGCGGTGGAGAGTTGCTGCTGCTTTGGGGGAAATTGGGACAGAGGAAGCTGTGGCAGGTTTGGTGCGGTTGCTGGGGGACGAAAATTCTGGAGTGCGCCAAAAGGCTGTTAAATCCCTCGGTCAAATGGGCTCAACGGCTGCTATTGTTGCTCTGGAAACAGCTTTAAATCGCGAATTTGCTGACGTTCGGGCGCTGGCTGTCCAATACTTGGCGGATGTCAACACTGAGGCAGAAACAGTTGATTTTGATCCCTCAGTCTCTGCAGATTTGTCGGGTGAAAAATTGCCGAAAATCCTGATTGCTTCGCAAGTAGAAGCCAGCGAATACATTGTCGATCGCGCTGTGGGGCGCCAGATCAAATACCTGATATCGATCGGCAGTCCGGGTGTGCCCGAACCCAAAACTTTTCATCAAATCCCGAACCGAATGTGTCTGGAGTTTAACGACCTCGACACCCCCGTTGACGACCCCGATCAAATCTTGCCTAGCCTTGAGGATGTACTGAAAATTATTGACTTCGCCCTCAAAATTTCGTCGCAGAGAGGCAGTTTGCTGATCTGCTGCCAAAGTGGGATCAGCCGTTCAACTGCCACAGCTTTGATTGTTTGTGCTGCGCTGTTGGGTCGCGGCAAGGAACGGGAAGCTTGGGCGGTTGTGCTTGCCGCCAGACCCCAAGCCAAGCCGAATCGCTGGATGGTACACTTGGCCGATGAAGCTTTGGGTAGAGACGGTAAGCTAGCACTGGCGATCGAATTGACTACCGCAACTCCAGAACTCGCAATCGCCAACAGTTGACCTGCAGAAAGCGGGTTTCTTTTCGCAAGCCCTACAGTTATACTCAACTAACGACACTTCACCTCAGACTTGTCTTTGCGGGGCAACGATGCCAAAAGTCGATCGCCAGGGTGCAAAAGTTCGATCGGCTGCTGCATTTGTGACATTCTGTGCTAGGAAGTTGTCGGATGCTCAACAAAAACCGTTAAGCAATCGTCGCATTGCTGGCAGCCAAAGTCCAAAGCGAAGGAATCGGGTGCATTGTCAACAGACAATATCAGCTTTGGGCTACTCACAGGCAAAACAGGTCTGAGAGAATTTTCTGCCTGTAACATTCCACGCAGGGATAATTCACTGCGGGGATAAAGTTTTATTTTTTTTTGCCTGCTGCAGACTTTTACGAGTCGAAAAAGTAATTTGGCAACAGTCCTCAACAGCCTAATTATCTCTTAGACATCAACCGAATTTAAGTTTCTCCTCTGACTCGACCAGAGTTTCAGATGCTTTTTCGCAGATGTCTACCGTCAAATAGACAAGATTTTCCGTTTGGAGAACTTAAGATCGTGATAGATTTTAACAGAATACAGGGGTTGCATATGTCAAAAATTAACTTGCTAAAAAAAACAGGACATGAAGCAAGTTTCTCGGTTGCCGTTTGGGAAGACCAGGGGGAATTGAATCCAGACTTAGAACCATTTAACCCGCCGAAAAAAAACGTGAAAACGCGAAAGGTTAACCAAAAAAATACCAATTTAGGTAAACAGATGCCAGTTTTTATTTCCGGAGAAGTGGCTTCTATAGAGACCGTGAAGAAAAAAAAAGCCAACCATGATTTTGTAGAAACATTATCCTTAAAAGTTAGCAAAAGTTTGCCATCTAAAATTGGCGGTTTGCCTATCCATCAAAAAATTGGCTACGGGTATTTGCTGGCAATAGGAATCGGCTTTCTTGGCTCGCTGAGCGGACTGGTGATTGCCGATTACTACCAAGGACAAGGATTAAAGCAATTCAATGATGCTCATCTACAAGCGCAATTGCTCGGCAATTTTAAAGATGCAGCGCTGGCGGCCCAATTGCAGGGTTCACAGCTAGATTCTTTTGTAGATAATTCAACCAAGCTAAAACAGCAAGAAGAGCAGTTGGTTAAGAGTATTGTTAAGGCGAAAAATCTGCGGTTGCGTATAGAAAAGTTTGTAGACAGCCAGCCCGCTTGGCTGGCAGCAAAACCGGAAGTTCTCAAGTTTTTGCTGCAAGATTGCACAAAAAAATTAGAAGCATACGCCGATACTCTCCAGTCAACCTTGCAGACAATCCAGCAATCGCAACTATCGCCTCGGGAGATAGAGTCTGCCAGAAAATTGCTCGCCATCGAAAGTGGAGAAGGTGTAAAACAGCTCAACAACAGCCTTGAGGAATTGAGCAAAATCCTCGATATTGCCCAGCAGCAAGAAGGCCAAGGTGGTGAAGTGATGGAAGACGCCCAAGGAATGGAAAAAGCCATAATTATTATTAGTATGCTGCTGTCGGTAGTGGTGGCTGGAATGGTGGCTTACCGGACGAGTCGGGCGATCGCCAAACCTGTGATCAGCGTCACTAAGGTGGCCGAACAAGTAGCCGCCGAGTCTAATTTTGACTTGCGAGCCCCCGTCACGGCACAAGGCGAAATAGGCTCTCTGGCTGTCTCTCTCAATCACCTAATCGAGCGGGTTTCGGAACATACAAAAGAATTGAAACAAGCTAAGGAAGCCGCCGTCACCGCTAACACTGCTAAAAGCCAGTTTTTAGCAAATATGAGCCACGAATTGCGGACGCCTTTAAATGCGATTATCGGCTACAGTCAACTACTTTCAGAAGATGCCCAGGATGCGGGATTTGATGAGTTTGTACCCGACTTGCACAAGATTCAGACAGCCGGCACGCACCTGCTATCTTTGATTAACGATATTCTTGATTTGTCAAAAATTGAAGCGGGGGGTATGAAACTCGAAATCCAGGAGTTTGACATCGAATCCCTGGTTGACAATGTTGCGAGTGCCGCGAAACCGTTAGTAGAGAAAAATGGCAATGTTTTGGAGATTGAGTGCGATCGAACTGTGGGCATAATGCACGCAGATTTCAAAAAAGTCCGGCAGGTTTTGATGCACCTGCTGAGTAATGCTGCGAAGTTCACCAAAAACGGCAGAGTGAAACTGAGTGTCAGGCGCATTGAAGGCAGTGGCAAATTGAATACAGCAGGGCGATCGGCGATTGACGATTCAATGGCTGCCGATGAAACTCATTCTGCGGCGATCGCTTGTCCCCTGCTGAATGTTCAAGAGTCGGATTGGATTTGTTTATCTGTTAAAGATAGCGGAATTGGAATGTCGGAAGAACAACAGCACAAATTGTTTGAAGCTTTTGTACAAGCTGACTGTTCATCAACGCGACCGTACGATGGCGCGGGATTGGGGCTGACACTTAGCCGCTACTACTGTCAGATGATGGGCGGGGAAATTTTGGTAGAAAGCGAAGAGGGAAAAGGGTCTATTTTCACTGTCCGTATACCAGCAGGAAACGGGTGATGTAATTTTTGGGCGAGAGATGTAGAGGGGTAGGCAGAGGGGCGAAAATGTATGTTTCAAACCTCTGGCTTTATGTCGAAATGCTTTAGTCTTGTCAGTGGGGGGCGATCGCACTCTGTTAATTCTAATTGGTTATTTTGCCAATTCAAACAGCACAAACCGCTTGCTGCTGAACTCCAACCTAAGTCTATGCCGATAAATTTCATATAGTTCTGGACGCAGGGGTGGTCAGAAACCGGGTTTTTTTTACGGAAAGACGCGTTACGGCCGGCAAAAACCGCAAAAAACCCGCTTTCTTTGGCTTGGATGCGTCCACTCAACTTTTATCTTGTTTCTCATCGGATGGTGGGGACTGTTTTTGCATTTGTTTTTGACGTTCTCTGACAGCTTGTTCCAAAATGAATGCTGACAAGCCGCTGATTGAACGGCGTTCCTCATTTGCCCACTCTTGAAGTAGGTCATAAATTCCTTCTGCTATGGAGGTTGATATGCGTTTAGCCATTAGAGGGTAATTGTTTCTTATTTAAGCCGATCGTCATTGTCGAGTATTTTATACAATTTTGTCTAATATGCAG
Organism: Microcoleus sp. POL10_C6; assembly: GCF_036701585.1. NCBI lineage: Bacteria > Bacillati > Cyanobacteriota > Cyanophyceae > Oscillatoriales > Microcoleaceae > Microcoleus > Microcoleus sp. POL10_C6. The sequence goes on from NZ_JAUBRB010000011.1 coordinate 111,861, forward strand.
CAAACTGTTGCAATGTGCTGCATTATGCGCTATATTCTTAGAGAGTCAAAAGCCAGCGCTGAACTTCCTACGGCCCGCGCTGGCTGATGGTTCCCCAAATACAAGGAGACAGTCCAAATAAAAGGAGACTATTTCTATGGTAAAGCCTGTGAGCGACGGCAGCGAATATAACCGCGGCTATCAACAAGCTTTGAATGATTTTGGCATCACGCAACTGCTGTCGGGTATCCGCAGCTACTCTGATGAGGATTTTGATGCCGATCGCGCGCGCATGACTGGGCCAGAGATCGAAAGCTTTGCGGTGTTTCTGATTCTGCGCGTCGGGGCGAATCTGAAAGGAAGTACGATCGCCCGCTACCTCAACACTCTCAGAAAAGCAAATTCTCCGACGATCGCCGATCGCCCCGCGATCGAACTCAACCCAAATTCGCGAGGGAAAACACCTGAAAAGTCAAAGGGGGGCGATCACAATTCTTGGGCGATCGTCCGAATTTTACCCAATGCTGAACACTATACAATTGCGCGTTTTGTCAATCGCCAAGATGCGGACGATCGGCGGAGGGCTTTGTGTCGGTTTATTCCAGGGGGAGTGTTTGAGGTTGTGTGCGATCGTACCTAACCAATAAACACTTCTGGACGGTGACAATTGTAGTCCCTCAGCAATTGAAATCGCTTTTGACCTCTTACTCGTGTGGCGAAGCGCCCCTGGAATGCGAGTAAGAAGTCAAACTACACAAACTCTCGTCCCAGCAGAGTGGGACTGAAGAGTGCTCGCTGCTATCATAATACCTAGATACTGTAAAAAAGCGATGGCTGCCAAAGACCGATTCCATGATGCTGTTAAACAAGCTCTCTTGAAGGAGAAGTGGGTAATTACGGCAGATCCGCTGATCCTCAAGATAGATCAGGTGAAGTTTGAGATCGATTTAGCAGCAGAGAAAGTCTTTGCCGCTGAAAAGGCTGGACAAAAGATTGCTGTTGAAATCAAAAGTTTTTTGAATCCATCAGCGGTGACAGACTTTCATTCAGCGTTAGGACAGTTTTTGAACTACCGCTTAGGATTGCAAATGACCGAACCAGACAGAACTCTATATCTGGCAATTCCTCTCGATATATTTGAATCCTTTTTTCAAGAACGATTCACTCAGGAAGCTGTCCGACAGTATCAAGTGAAGTTAATCGTCTACGAACCGATGCAGGAGGTAATCATCGAATGGAAAGAATAGAGCAGTACCGCCAATTTATCCGCCAGTTGCTAACCACTCATGCCACACCAGAGCAAAATTCAGAATTGGATGTTGAATGTCAGCTTGTGTTCGATACAGAACAAGATCATTACCAAATTTTAGACGTGGGTTGGGAGGGATACAAGCGGATTTATAACTGTTTCATTCACTTAGATATCAAGGATGGTAAAATCTGGATTCAACGCAATATGACAGAAGCCGATCTTGGGCAAGAATTAGTCGAGATGGGAGTACCCAAAGAGGATATTATTTTAGGGTTGCATCCACCTTACAAGCGTCCATATACTGGCTATGGAGTTGCTTAGGAAATGCGTAAGGTTCCCCGGAGTTGAAAAACCTGTTGAAATCGAAATAATCAATGTCTGACGCACGCTATAAGTTAATTTAACTGTCTAACGATTAGCATCGAGACTATTTTGGCATCCAATCAACCAGCCCCGACTTTATTTAGAAGGTTGAGAAGGTTGGGGACTTACAATTAACAATTGATCGCCGGATTGACTTTGTTGAATAGCCATCACTGGCGGGCGAACTTTAGGGTCTTTTTGCTGTTCTTTTGTTAAAGCCGGAAACAGATAAATCCAGTTTCCTCTCTCCAAAAGGAACCGCCAAACTCTAGGTTCTTTGGGATTATTGATATCAGTATAATCTCTTTTGCTCAAATCAGCCAATAGACCTGCATCGCCGATCGCCTTAAATCCTTTAGGGTCTAGTCGGAGTGTTGGATCGTCGAGTTTTCTGCCTAAAGCAATGTTGTCTTGTTTGGCGATTAAGGCAACGGCGGGTAAAGACGAATTTTCCCCGGCATCGCGTCGGGCATCGGCAATACCTTGGTGGTATGCTGACCAAAACAACACTAGCAATACCCAACCGACGATGATAATTTCGTCAACGAGCGATCGCAATAATTTTATCGAGTTATATCTATTGACATTAAATTGTTGCCAAGATTTCAGGATGCGGTAAATCCACCTGAATCTTCTGCCGTAAGGATAGGAAAGCGACCGTGTAATTATGCCATTGATTTTAGCAGCAACTGTCTTGTTTATACTATTCACCAGCCACAAACTGAGGTAAATCGCCAGGGCTGTCAGCAGAAGGGCGATCGCACTTTTGAATATGCTTGTTCCGCCAGCAAAAAACACCTGAAGCGGCACCATAAAAAACGATTCGACGGGTAAATCGAGAGTCGTTACCTCTAGCTGAAAGAAGGAAAAATAAGACCAGCGATAAATCCAGCCCGTGAAAAACAGGGCAGCACCAAGCAAGCCAAAAACACTGGCCAAGTTGCCTAAAATATTCGATTCGGGGGTAGATTCTGGAGTTGGCAGCACGGATTTACCCTCAAGGGACTGAAGTATGGGTTTATAATGGTAGCGGGTTAACGCTTACCCTTGAAAGGAGTTTAAGGAAGTATGAAACGCAGAACACTTTCTTTTCTAGTTGTAGCACTTTTTACAGTAACGGCGAGTATGGCTGGACGAGTTAATGCCACCAGTCAGGAAATCCAGAAACGCAATTTGCCATCCGTACAAGCACAGGCTAACGCCAGCCAGCCCATACCCGTGGCGTTGCCGACGCAAGCGGAAATTGTGATGAAAGGAGGCGAAAAAAGAGATGGTAGAGTTGTAGAGATTGATGAGAAAGGGCAAAAATTATGGATACAGGGATCGAGGGAAAAGCGATCGCTCCCCTTGAGTCAAATTGATAAAATAGTATTTCCCAATAATGCGGTGGTTTATCGAACTAATGGGCTGCAGTTTATTCGGGGCGACACCCCAGTAGATACAAATACTCAAGCGAAATGGAACGGTATTCCGATCGGCGATTTTCGTCTGATAGATGCTGTCAAAGGTCAAGCTGAGGTAAAATTGAGGTCGCCTGTTGTGAATCGGGGGCAATTGCGGGCAATTTTGGCAGTTGCAAAAGATCGGCAATTTGTAGTTGATGAAATGAAATTCGAGCCGCAGAAAAAGACGGTGACTATTTTAGTAACTCCTTATTGATAGTGTTGGGGGTTTAAAACAGCGCCGTCCCCCGTTGTTTGGGAGCGACCGCGAGGGGATTACCATATCTGATGACTTTGATGAACCATTAGAAGATTTTCAGGATTATATGTAATGAGACTTCTGATGCCTCTCCTATTTAATGGAATTTGGTGAATTCTAAAAAAAATGAAACGAATTATTAGGAATATTTTGGTTGTATGTGTGTGTTTAACTCCTCTGACTGTACCACCGATGCTACAACCTAGTAGGGCGCAAAGTCCAAATGCACAGAGTCAAGAAGTAGAGAAACTGATACGGCAAGCAAGGGAACAGCAACAGCAAGGAAAATCGCAACTGGCAATAGAAACATGGCAGAAGATTTTAAGCCTTGTACGACAATTGAACGATCTAACAACGGAAGTATCAGTCCTCAATAGGATTGGTATGGTCTACAACAACATTGGACAACCAAAAGAAGCATTAAAATACTTTAACCAAGCTTTGCCAGTTTCGCGAGAAGTGCGGGATCGCTATGGGGAAGTTTTGACTTTGACTAATATTGGTTTAGCCTACGACAAACTTGGAAAATTAACAGAGGCATGGGAATACCTTAAGCAAGCTTTGCCAATTTGGCAGGAAGTGCGCGATCGCCCTGGGGAAGCTAGAACTTTGACTAATATTGGTTCATATTACCAGAACACAGGACAACCACAAGAAGCATTGAAATACTATAACCAAGCTTTGCCAATTTGGCAGGAAGTGCAGGCTGGCTCTGCGGAAGCTTTTACTTTGACTCAGATTGGTTGGGTCTATGACAGCATTGGCAAACCAGAAGAGGCATTGAAATACTATAACCAAGCTTTGCCAATTTCACAGGAAGTACACGATCGATTTGTAGAAGCTGTTGCTTTGAATGGTATAGGTTGGGTCCACTACAGAATTGGAAAACCAGAAAAGGCATTGGACAACTTTAAGCAAGCTTTAGCAATTTGGCAGGAAGGGGGCGATCGCTCTGGGGAAGCTACTACTTTGAATAATATGGGTTTAGCCTACGACAAACTTGAAAAATCAAAAGAGGCATTGGAATATCTTAAGCAAGCTTTAAAAATTAGGCAAGAAGTGAGCGATCGCCCAGGGCAAGCTGCTACTTTAACTAATATGGGTTTAGCCTATAACAACATTGGAAAACCAGAAGAGGCATTGGAATACCTTAACGAAGCTTTGCCAATTATGCGGGAAGGGCGCGATCGCTCTGGGGAAGCTACTACTTTGAATAATATGGGTTTAGCCTACCAAAACATGAAACAACCAAACGAGGCATTAAAATCCTATAACCAAGCTTTGGAAATTAGGAGGCAAGTTGGCGATCGCCCTGGCGAAGCTGTTACTTTAACTAATATGGGTTTAGCCTACCGAGATATAAATAAACCTACTGATGCCATCAAAAACTGGGAGGACTCCATCAAGATTACTTTAGAAATGCGGAGTGGTTTACAGCGAGAAAATCGCCAAAAGTTTTTACAAGCTAATAACTTAACTCCGATCGCCCTGACATCCCTCCTCATCGACCAAAACCAAGCCGATCGCGCTTTCCAATGGGTCAACATCGCCACCACAGCAGACCTCGCCGACTACACCCGCTTAATTGACGCCAAAGTAGCGAACCCCCAAGCACAAAAAGCCATTGACGAGTGGAATCAAAAAAACCAACAACTCCAATACCTCCGCCGCCAAATCGAAGACAAACCCTCAGACAATCTCGCCCGACAAATGCGGGAATTAGAAGCTGAAGTCTACAGCAAAGCTGAAGAAATCCGCAAAGACTTCCCAGAAGTCGCCGAACTCTTTGAAACCACACCTAAAGACATCGCCCAATTGAAAGCAAGTATCGCACCAGATACGGTTGTCATTCAACCCGTCTTGCTGACAAATGTCAAAAATGTCCCCAATACCGTCGCACTATTCGTCTTGACAAAGGACAGTTTAAGTGTTAAAAAAATTCCGCTCGACCCCGCAGAATTCGACAAACTCCTCACTCAATACCGCGAACAACTGCAAAATACTGGCGACACTAACTTCACTGCAACTGGCAGCAAACTTTACGACATCCTGATTCGTCCGATCGAAGACCAAATTAAAGCTACTGCCGCCAAACAATTGAGCATCATCGTCACGGGCAAACTGCGCTATATCCCCTTTGAAACGCTGTATGACGAACAAACTGATGAATTCCTGATCCAGAAATATCCTGTCAACTATCTCACCCGCATTTCCACAAGGTCAATTCCCCATTCAACTTTACAAGGCAGTGTCTTAGCCTTAGGAAATCCCATCCCCCGCGCGCCGCAAAATTTAGCTGGTACAGAAGAAGAAGTTAGAAATATCGCTCAATTATTCCCCGGAAGTTCCGCCTATATCGGCAATGTCGCCACCCTCGACCAATTCAAAACTCAAGCACCCCGCTTTCCTTTTTTACACCTAGCAACTCACGGCTGTTTCCAACGGGGAGGCTGTCAACAATTGGGCATGGAGGAAAATACACTGCTATTTGCTGACAGCCAATTCAATATTCGCGATGCCGCGTTATTAGGATTGCAAAACACCAGACTCCTCACCTTAAGCGCTTGTCAAACTGCTATGCAAGCAAATTCTAACGGTGAAGAAATATCGGGAGTTGCCTATGTATTTGAGCGTGCGGGCGCACAAGCGGTGATGGCAAGTTTGTGGAATGTTGATGATTCAGCTACTAAAGATTTGATGGTTGAATTTTATCAAAATATCAATAAAGGGATGAGTAAAAATGAAGCTTTGCGACAAGCTAAGTTGAGTCAAATTACTCGCCATCCGTTTTATTGGTCGCCGTTTATTTTAATTGGGGATGCGCGGTAGTTACTAACAGGCGGAACAGTTAACCCGATCGCATTTCTAGATATATCTGTATCCGTAAATGCGATCGTCAGCAATTAGGAGTAGCAAGTGTTCACAAAATTCAACCTAATTACCTTTCTGGCTCTGCTTCGGCATCAATTTCCCAGGAAACACGACTTTTCGTAGTTCTTCTGCTCCTAAAATGATCGGTGGACACACCAGCAATAGCAGCCATTGCCAGGGTGCTAAAGGTGCTGTCGAAAAAATGCGGCTCAACAATTCGTTATTGATCACGATCACCACTAAAATCCATTCAATGGCAATTCCGAGCCAGATTTGTGGATTAGAAAAGAATCCCAGCCGCAGAATTGATCCACGTTCCGATCGGCAGGCAAAGACATTGCCCGTTTGACAAGCCACAACCGATGCCAGAGTCATAGTAATGGCTTGAGTATAGATGGCGATCGTAGCGGCATCTGCTGAATGAGACAGAATGCTTGGGGTTGCGGCTTGTAATTCTGCCAAGTCATAACCGTAACTCCACCACACCACAAAAAATGCTGCCATCGCTAGGGCAGCTTCCAGCAATCCCAAGAAGCCATAGGCGCGCAACAGCAGAGAGCGATCGAGAAGCGGTTGCGATTTTTTCCGGGGGGGCTGCTGCATCGTTCCGGCTTCTGCCCGTTCTGCGCCCAATGCCAATGCAGGCACTATATCAGTTCCTAAATCAATAGCAAGAATCTGCATGATCACCAGTGCAGGAGGAATCTTCAATGCCACCATGAACAGAAATGGTACTAATTCCGGCAGGTTTGATGCCAGGATGTAGGTCATAAATTTGCGGATGTTTTGATGCACGGCTCGCCCCTCCTCGATCGCGACCACGATCGTCGCAAAGTTGTCATCGGTAAGGACAATATCGGCGGCTTCTCGTGCCACATCTGTGCCATTCATCCCCATCGCGATGCCAATATGGGCAGCCCTTAATGCTGGTGCATCATTGACTCCATCCCCCGTCACCGCAACTACATCCCCGATCGTTTTATAGGCTTCCACCAGCCGCAGCTTATGCTCAGGAGACATCCGAGCAAACACTAGCCCCGATCGATATTTCAGAATTTGTTGCAATTGAGCATCCGACAGATGCCCCATGCCTTCACCCGTTACCACCCGTACAGAATCGGTAACTAATCCAATTTTGCGGGCGATCGCCTCAGCAGTCAGTCCATAGTCACCCGTCACCATCGTCACCTTAATTCCTGCCTGATGGCACTGAGCAAGAGCGTCTCTTACCTCTGGACGGGGCGGGTCAAACATCGCCACCAGACCAATAAAAATCAAGTTTTGCTCTAAGTCTTGCGATCGCAAATCCAACATTTCACTCCCCCCACGGCGCGCCGCCACCCCTAAAACCCGAAAGCCCTGCTGGGCTAAATCATCGTTAGCCGCAACTATTTCATTCGAGTCGGATTGAGTGAGTTCGGAGAGAGTTCCATTCCGCAAGATAGATGTGCAGTGTCGCAACACTTCCAGCGGCGCCCCCTTGGTAAAAGCCAGGTTCGGCAAATCGCTATTCCATAGCGCGGACGATCGCCAGTCCAACACCACCGTCATCATCCGGCGACGAGAATCAAAAGGCACCTCGCGCAAGCGGGGAAGCTGTTTTTGCAAAGTTTCCAGATTCAATCCGGCTTTGGCCGCAGCCACCAGCAGAGCCGCTTCCGTTGGATCGCCAATTTCTTGCCAACGGCTAGGCGCTGTCAGGTGAATCAACCGTGCATTCGAGCAAAGTGCCGCCCCCGTAAGCAACAAATTGACTTTCCAGGATGCTGCAAAATTCGCGGGAATCTGAACCTCACCAGCCGTAGGATCGTATCCAGCGCCCGTCACTTCAATCAGAGTCGGCGTCATCGATGGATGAGATTTCTGCTTGCCGTTAAGAGGTGATAAGACAGCCGGCTCTTGGCTGGCAGGATTTGGGCTGTTCTCCGAAGATTCCCAGGGAAGCCAGAGATAATGCACCGTCATTTCGTTTTTAGTCAACGTTCCGGTTTTGTCGGTGCAAATCACCGTTGTAGCGCTCAGGGTTTCCACAGCCGAAAGACGACGCACCAAAGCATTACGGCGCACCATTCGCCGCACTCCGATCGCCAATGACAAAGTAACAGTCGGCAGTAAGCCCTCTGGCACCAGCGCCACAATGATCCCGATCCCAAAAATAAAGCTCTCTTTCAGCTCCATCCCCACCAGCAGGTATGTCAGCAGAAATACTAGAACTCCCATACCGAGGGCGATCGCAGTGATGATCCGCACAATATCAGCAACCTGCACTTCCAACGTGCTGGGTTCCCGTTTCACAACGGCGGTGAGATGGGCTACGTGACCAAACTCGGTTTGTGCTCCCGTGGCATACACCACCGCAACGCCCCTTCCTGACGAAACCGTCGAGCCTGCGAGCACCAAATTTGGGATTTCCGCCAGATTGACCTTTTCTTGTAAGGGATGTTCGCCCGCTGGTATCGTTTTGCCAGCCCGGATGGATGCAGCTTCGCGCACCCGCACCGGATGAGCGTTACGGGCAACAGGAAGCGATTCGCCAGTCATTACAGAAATATCCAGATACAGGCTTTCGGCAGTAACTAACCGAGCATCCGCAGAGATGCGATCGCCCTCTTCCAATTGCATCACATCTCCACGCACCAGTTCCTTTGCCGGAATCTGCTTTAGTTCCCCATTCCGATACACTTTCACCTGCATCGGCAACACATTCTTTAAGGCCGCTAATGCTTGCTCTGCTTGAAACTCTTGCCAAAAACTGAATACAGCATTAATCCCGATCACCGCCCAGATTGCCCAACCTAATTGAGGGGTTCCCGAAATGAATGCCAAAATCCCTGCCACCCATAGCAACAGGGCCATAAAGTGCCTTAACTGATCGGTAAATCTTAGCCACAGAGGGCGATGAGCCGGTTCTGGCAACTCATTCGTACCAAATTTTACGAGTCGATCGAAAGCTTCGTCATCAGACAACCCGTTCTCGCTGATTTCAAAGGATTTATATACATCTTCTGGTGATAGGGTCCAAATTGGTTGATGCGATACTGCCATACATCCCCACCTTAGAAATAGTTACTGAAGTCAGTCTTGGCATATTTTTAGAAGTATTTGTGTAAACTTAATTTTTCTTACAATATCCCTGGGATCGAACTGCCCCAGTACAGATGATTTCTCTACTTTTAATACTGATAATATTGCATCCCGTAGTTCAGGGTGCGACAAGGGGGCCATAAAGCTTGCTGGAAAAGGGTTAGAGCTTTTAATCTCCGTTGATAAAATCTGCGCTTATTGCGAACAGAAGTGACCAATTCTTCTACCCATTCCTCACACTCATGAAAGGCGACTATCCAATTGTGACCGTACAAACCGACCCTAAAAGTGCTATGTCTTCGTTTAGTTCTCCCTGCTTCCTTTTGCAGAAAAATATAAGGAGATTTCCCCAAAATACTTGTTTTTTAGCCTTGGAACCCAGCAGTGGTCATCCGGATGGCAATCAACAAGACTAAACGTACTAATTTATCCTGTGAAGCTTGAGAATCTTTTTTCGTTATAACCACCAGTTTTACACTCCTTAAACATCGCTTCAATTCCCGAGCCTTGTTTATAATCACAGCCGTTTCTAAATCTCCGAAATTAGTCAGCAGATACCAAGGGGCGTTATTTCGAGAGTAAAATCCCAAACATAGGGAAAGCGCGTTTTTGATAAAGCGCACTGACCATCAAAATATTATTCGCTTGTCCAATGGTTCTATCTAAAGCAATAATCAATCGTTTTCCCTTGCGTATGCGTTGAGTAATAATTTATTTAATCATGGGAAACCAAACCAGAAGCACACTTAACAGGCGTCAGTTTCAAAAAGCGTTGTATATGGCGATGACGACTATTCTGCTGAATTGGTAAAGGTAGTGTTGCTGCTAACCTTTCTATGTTTACTTGCTTTTGGTTTTGCTAGAGGCACACTAATAATTTTAATGTAATTCGTTGCTATTTATTCAAATATTTTTGCAGGTGGCTGGGGAGAATTGAGGCAGCATTTTAATCGGGGTATTGTTGAAATAATAAGACTGTTTTTTTTACCATAATCTGGAGGCTGAATTAAAGTTTGTTTTTGGGCGAAAAAAGTCTATTGTCAATAAGCTGGGATATTCTTCACCCCGTCTGAGTTCTACAACCCTTGATTAATCTTGGTTTGGGGGCGCTTGTCGCCCCCTGAAATCCAGTAGCTTCAACAAATCTTAACTTCTCACCCTATACCCTATACCAAGGTATAGGGTATATGATTAGTTTAAGAGGTTGCAATGGAGATAATACCAATGTTCCAATGCGAAGTCTCTCGTCGTTTAGGACTCAATCCACAAACTCTATTCTATATTTTTATAAGCGTATTGGATTGATCCCATCTCCCCCAGCGGACTGAAGCGGACGATCGCCTTTTTAGCCGGCAGGATATGGAACGACTTGCCTTTATTTCTAGTGCCAAGTATTTAGGGCTAAGTCTTGAGGAAATTAAGGAAATTCTAGCGTTGAAAGATGGGCAATTACTCACCTGTAAAGCCGTCTATGACAGACTAAACAAGAAAGTTCAGGCAATTGAGGTCAATATTCGACAATTGCGATCGCTGCATGATGAGCTAGTGCCTTGGGTCAAGCAATGTCAAATCAAATTAGAGCATCCCGACCCAGCTTATCAATGCCTCGTTCTTGAAAAATCACCAGAAGCAGCGCGCGCTCAAAGAGCATCTTGACTGTAAAATTTAGCTCTACCTGAGCCTATAACTGAACAGAATTACATAAGTAAAAAAGGAGCCATGTTATGAATGCGGTGGATATGGAAATATTAGGATCTGGTTGTAAAAAATGTCAGCAGTTGGAAGCTAATGCCAAGGAGGCGAGCGCCGCTTTGAATTTAGAAGCTGAAATCCTGCACATCACCGACCCGATCGAAATCGCTAAACGCGGTGTGATGTCTACTCCAGCATTGACCATCAACGGCAAAGTCGTCAGCAAAGGAAAAGTGATCACGAGCGCAGAAATTCAGAGACTCTTACAACTCTAATAATTGGAGAAAAACCATGTTCGATCCGTTTTATCCGTTCGACTGGTTAGCTACTCAGATTGTGACTCGCCTCTTGGGTTTATCTATAAAATCTCACCTCGGAGCCAGTTTACATTTTTTCCTTTACGATGTACCTAAAGTTTTAACATTGCTGATTGTAATCAGTTTTATTGTTGGTACATTTCAAAGCTTTTTAGAACCAGAAAAAGTCCGGCATTGGTTAGAAGGCAAGCGCACCTTCGGGGGGAATATCCTGGCGGCTCTTGTGGGGATCATTACACCGTTTTGCTCCTGTTCGGCGGTTCCTCTTTTTATCGGATTTTTGGAAGCCGGTGTTCCTTTAGGAGTCACATTTTCCTATCTGATCTCAGCACCAATGGTCAATGAGGTGGCGGTGGTGTTGATCTGGGGATTATTTGGGTTGAAAGTTACGCTTCTTTATATCGGCTTCGGCGTTGGATTGGCGATCGCGGCTGGATATACGATCGGATTACTAAAATTAGAAAAATGGGTGGAACCCTTTGTTTGGGAACTCCAAAAATCCCGATCACTAGAGGCTCAAACCGATGAATTTGAATCTAATCAGCTCACTTGGAACCAGCGATTTGAACAGGGATGGTTTCAATCTAGTCAAATTGTGCAATCCGTTTGGCTTTATGTGGTTTTAGGAATTGCGATCGGTGCAGGAATTCATGGTTATGTTCCGACTACTTTAGTCACCCAGATAGCAGGACCTGACAACCCCTTAGCCGTTCCTATTGCTGTTATTTTAGGTGTGCCACTCTATGCGAATATTGCTGGTGTGATGCCGATTACTGAAGCACTGGTTAACAAAGGAATGCCCCTCGGAACTGTGTTAGCCTTCACAATGGCTGTTACTGCTCTTTCATTACCTGAGATGATCATTTTGAAAAAAGTTCTCCGCCCTCAACTTTTAGCTGTTTTCATCAGCCTAATGACTCTTGGCATAATCTGTATCGGCTATTTATTCAATGCTCTTCTTGCTTAGCTGCAACCTACTACAGCATATTCCATGTAGATGTATATCGCGATCAACCGGGTTTCGAGCAACAGAATTATTAATGATGCGAGAACAGTAAAGAGACCCGGTTTCTGGGGTATACCTCATAAACTTCAAATACTCTGTATCTTAGTTGAGTGTCGCATAGCCTTCTGGGTTCCTATGCAGGAAATCTCGACTGTATTTCGGGTCAAAAACCCCCTGGAAATTCGCCAATAGGGGGCTGCGATCATGCGATCAAAAACAATTACTCCATCGCCTCCTCAATTCCTCTAAACTCTCCCCCACAAAGCCAAGCCGCCGCCCCTTCCCCTAGCCGCAATTATCCCATCTTCTACCAGAAAATATGCAAAAAATGCCTGCTTCGCCACACTTAAACTAAAAAAATCCGCCTCCCGCGCTTCTCCACCGCGAATAAATCCTTGATACACAGTTTTACCCAACAATTTCACGGTAATTCTGGTAAAATCAAAAGCTAAAATATTTTTATTAACCAAAAACTTAGTCGGCCCAGAAAGAGTTAGTACGATCGCCCCAACTTGCACCGAATTCTGCACCCGGCCGATTTCGCTATTCTCTTCCCCTTCAGCAACAGGTTCTGCCGAATAAGCAATTTGAATTTTCGCAATCCACTGAGGGATGTAACGTCCCGCACCTAACACAATCCCCGCTTTTTGTCGAGTCTTTTTGGTGCCGGTGATAAAGCAGAGTTGCCAGTTGCCGATTAATTGCTCGAAAGAATAGCGAATTTTATTTTTTTTCGCGTTTTTCTCAGCTTCAAGGAGGGCGGCAACTACAGCGTCGGGAGATGGTTTTGTATTCGATTTAGCGGCTTGTTCTAGAATTGATATGTTTTCCATTTAATAATATACAGATTTGTATTTTAAGGGTGGTAGCTGAGTCGAGATCCCCCTAAATCCCCCTTAAGAAGGGGGACTTTGAATGCTTCTGAACCAGCCATTGTTAACAAAGACTTTGACTGCTTCTTGTCCCCCCCTTATTAAGGGGGGCTAGGGGGGATCGAGCCTACAGTTAAATGCCTAAGTCCTAAAGCTGCAAGACATTGATAATATTAGCTGATGTAGCGGAGAAAAACATGGTTGCGATCGCCCCCACAGACACAGAAATCATCGTCGTCGGCAGCGGAATTGGCGGCTTGACTTGCGCTGCAATGCTTGCCCGCTATGGCTTTGAGGTTGTGGTTTGCGAAAGCCATTCGATCGCGGGCGGCGCCGCACACGGTTTTGAACGCGACGGATTTAGATTCGACTCCGGGCCCTCCCTGTACTCAGGATTATCCTACAGCCCGTCTGCGAATCCGCTGCGGCAAGTTTTGGATGCGATCGGCGAAAAACTCCCCTGCATCACCTACGATACCTGGGGTTGCTGTTTGCCAGAAGGCGATTTCGACACATCCGTCGGTGCGAGTCAATTTGCTGAAGTGATCGCACAATTGCGCGGCGCGGCAGCAGTCGCCGAATGGCGGCAACTCCAGCGCATCATGGAACCCTACGCCAAAGCTGCCACAGCCTTGCCCTCCCTGGCTTTGCGCTTCGATTTGGGCAGTGTTTTTACCCTCGGCCAATTTGCGCCTGCTTTCCTGCAAAGTGCTGGCGACGCGATCGCACTTGCAGGCCCTTTCAGCAAAATTATGGACAAAAATGTCAAAGATCCGTTTGTCCGAAATTGGCTGAATTTGTTGTGCTTCCTGCTGTCTGGACTTCCCGCCGACGGAACGATCGCAGCCGAAGTCGCTTTCATGTTCGCCGACTGGTATCGCCCCAATGCAGTTTTAGACTATCCGATCGGCGGTAGTGCAGCTTTGGTAAATGCCTTGGTACGCGGTTTAGAGCGCCACGGAGGGCGGTTGCTGCTAAATTCCCACGTTGCAGAAGTTTTGGTCGAAAACAACCGGGCTGCCGGCGTGCGGCTGCGATCGGGCAAAATTATTCGATCGCACAAAGCCGTCGTCTCCAACGCTTCCGTTTGGGATACACTGAAACTTTTGCCTGAAACCTCTGTCCCGCAAAGGTTTCGGCAACAGCGGCAGGCGACGCCCGAGTGCGACAGCTTCATGCACCTGCATCTGGGAATAGATGCTGCCGGAGTGCGATCGGACTTGGCTTGTCACTACATATTTGTCAAAGACTGGGAAATGGGCGTTTCCGCCCCTCAGAACGTCGTTCTCGTCTCGATTCCCTCCCTCCTCGACCCCGACCTCGCGCCTCCGGGAAAGCACGTCATTCACGCATATACCCCCGGAAACGAGCCTTACGATTTGTGGCAAAAGCTCGTGAAGCGAAGCTATCCCGTAGGGAATCGCACCAGCCAAGAGTACAAGCTGCAAAAACAGGCGCGCGCCGAGGTAATGTGGGAAGCCTTAGAGAGAATTATCCCCGATATTCGATCGCGCACAGAAGTCACCTTAGTTGGGACACCCCTCACCCACGAACGGTTTTTGCGCCGCCATCGCGGTTCCTACGGGCCCGGAATTCGGGCGGGTAGCGGCTTGTTTCCCGGGCCGAGAACACCTTTAGCGGGGCTGTTTTGCTGCGGAGATTCGACATTTCCAGGAATTGGTTTGCCGGCTGTTGCTGCTAGCGGTGCGATCGCCGCCAATACGATCGCACCTTTGTACAAACATTTGCAATTGATTCGGGAAGTTATTAGTTAGTTGTTATTAGACATCTCCCATAATTCTTGTGGAACAGGCACCGTGCCTGTTCAAAACCTGCTTTTTAGGAGATGTCTATTAGTTATTTGTTATTTGTTATTTCTTAACGAAATTATTGAAGCGCTTTCATAGCGAAGGACGCAAAGCCAAGAGTAAAGAATAATTTGATATAGTTAGTAAAATGTGACCGATATCTGTCAGCATAGAAATAGATAGTTCGATCGCAAAGAGGCCACCGTGCAACCCGTAGACTTTACAACTTTAACCGCAGCTTGCAGCGAACTGCGAGCCCAATGGCTGCCAGCGCGCTTAGAACAAGTCTACCAGCGCGATCGCTTCACCGTGTCCCTAGCCCTCCGTACCATGAAAGGGCGCGGCTGGATAGACCTTTCCTGGCATCCTGTGGCCGCCCGCATCTGCGTCGGCGACCCCCCGCCCCGCATTCCCGACACCTTCACCTTCAGCGAACAACTGCGGCACCAACTCAGCGGTTTAGCCTTAGTTTCCATCGCCCCTGTTTCATCCTGGGAAAGAGTCATCGACTTGCAGTTCGCCAAACGCCCCGGAGAACCCGCCCTCTGGCACCTCTACGCCGAAATCATGGGCAAATACAGCAACGTCATCCTCACCGCCCAAGACAACCTCGTTGTCACCTGCGCCCACCAAGTCAGCGCCAAACAGTCCACCGTCCGCCCCATCCAAACCGGGCAACCCTACGAAATGCCCCCGTCTTTGACCGATGCAGTGCCGAGTCTGAGCGAATCTCAAAACCGCTGGCAATCACGAATTAGCCTGGTTCCTGGGCAATTAAAGGGCAATCTGTTGAAGAATTACCGAGGGATGAGTAAAGCCTTAGTTTTGTCAATGATTCGATCGGCTTCTTTAGACCCCGAACAATCCACCGACAGCCTCAATCCCGACGAATGGCAGCAACTATTTCAACGCTGGCTATACTGGCTGCAATGCCTAGAAAACTCCAAATTTCACCCAAGTTTTACCCCCGAAGGCTACACAGTCATCGATTGGCCCGCCCCAGAAAATCACAATGTAGGGGCGGTGCCCCCGTGCCCGCCCTCTGATGCTTCTTCCGTTCAAGAAATACTTAACAGCTACTACACAGGCCAAATCAATCAAGAAGTATTCGCCCAACTGCGGCATCAGCTTACCCAAAAACTCAACAACGTCCTGGCAAAACTGCGCCTCAAAGCCAACACATTTAAAGAACGCTTACAGCAATCTGCAGACGCAGACACCCACAAATCCCAAGCCGACTTGCTGATGGCAAATTTGCAGCATTGGGAACCGGGAATGAAATCAATTTCCCTCCCTGACTTTGAAACTGAGAAACCAGTTATCATTCCCCTAAACCCGGAAAAAAATGCGGTTCAAAACGCTCAAGCAATCTACAAAAAACACCAAAAACTTAAAAGAGCCCGCATTGCAGTAGAACCTTTGTTAGCCGCCGTACAGGAAGAAATCGACTATTTAGAACAAGTTGAAGTCGCACTTTCAGTATTGGAAACCTACCGCAACACCCAAGATTTGCAAACCCTCGCCGAAATCCGCGAAGAACTGATCCAACAAAAATATCTAGACGTACCAGATTACCGCAGTACCGACAAAAATGCTGCGATCGAATTTCACCGCTACCAAAGCCCCAGCGGCTTTGAATTATTAATCGGGCGCAACAACCGCCAAAATGACCAACTCACTTTTCGCACAGCCAACGACTACGACTTGTGGTTCCACACCCTAGAGATTCCCGGAAGCCACGCTTTGCTGCGTCTCACACCCGGTACTGTGGCTGAAGAAACCGATTTGCAATTTGCCGCCGACATGACTGCTTACTACAGTCGCGCCCGCCACAGCGAACAAGTCCCCGTGGTTTATACAGAACCGAAATATGTATACAAGCCCAAAGGCGCAAAACCGGGTATGGTTGTATACAAGCAGGAGCGGATTGTCTGGGGTAGACCGCAGCAAGCTCCTGCTTGATTTATACAAAGTGAGTAAATGGGTGATCGGCAAGCGAAACTTCGTTTTTACCTCAAATAAGCTGTTTGGAACCGATAAACCTACGCAGAAACCGGATTTTTGAAGCCAGCTTTGGTTATACAAAGTGACTGGGAGTGCGATCGTCGCCTAAAAATTAAAATTCGTCTGTAATGTAAAGTTTTATTACATAAAATTAAATTTTGTTGTTATAATACCACTTAAGAGAGATGATATTTCTTTTAGAACCCTTTGCAAAGAAACGTGCAACTTGGGTTTCCTCACTGTGAGAAAAACACTGTGGGAACACAACGGATTTAACTATTTGTGCAGACCAGCTTTTGCAAAAGCTGGTCGTTTCTGTTTAAACCTTAAACCCGCTCCTAGAAACTAAACGTGGTTCTGACAACCCCAATCACCAAATCAGAATTATTCTTATTGTGGTCAGGAGCAGTCAGCCAAATCAGACCAGGAGTGACAGAAATATTGTCGCTCAACTTAAACTGATAGAAACCTTCAACGTGCAGCGAAGTATCCTTATCTTCCGGCAAAGTCCGATTAGTAGAACTCGTTACCCGCGGCTCCATACCTACCAAAATTCCCGCCACATTTCCTTCTTTCAACAAATCGGGAAAAGCCAAAGTAACTGCCCAGTTCCAGACTTTTTGATCCCCCCGCTGCACAGAACCCGTAGGAGTAGCCAAGTTGGATAAAATGCGCTGGTTGGTGTAACCCGCCCAACCGCCAATTGCAAATCTCCGATTCAACTGCCACGAAGCTTGCGCGCCGTAGGAATTGCTAGAAATCGGGAGAGTGGTATCGCTATCGAACCCGAAGGAACCGAGACGCTGCGGAAAATTAGAAGTATTGCTGCCGGTATTGGTAATTAAGTTGTAGGAATTAACGTAAGTTAAACCTAAAGCAATGCTGTCGCTCGGTGTAAAAGTCAACTGAGCCAAACCGCCGTAAGAACCATTAAACAAACCATTTCCCCGCGTCGGGTTGGCAGCATTGCCGGCCAAATATCCCAAACTCAGCTCCAGTTTTTCCCCAAACTGATGCCGCAGAGCGATGCCAGAACCACCAAGCAAATAGTAAATTGGGTTGCGAGTACCGAAGTTAGAAAGAGCGCCGTAGCTGCCGTCTCCGTCAAAGTAAGGGTTGACAGTGTTGGTAAAATCGTCAGCAGCGCCGGCGTTGGCTTCTAGAATTACAGTAGTGCTTTTGCCGATAGGGAATTGGTAAAGCAGCGCATCTAAAGCTACTATATTGTTAGCCTCGCCAAAAGGCCCGACATTAAACCGCAATTCCCCTTCAGCAGTTTTCGTATTATTAGTAGAAAACGCACCCAGATTCAAAACTTGCAGTCGAGTTCTGAGCAAATCTTCTCCAGAAAAACTCGTGTCAAAATTGATACGAACCCTGCTGCCAAAAGCTGTGGTTTTATCAGCTTCGCGGCCCTCGGCATCATCTCCCCTGGCGATACCTGTCAAACCAAATATGACTTCGCCGTTGAGTTTAGTCGTAGTTGAAAACTGATTTGCTTCTAATTCAGAGGCGCGCGCTTCCAAAGCATCGACGCGGCCTCGCAAAGTTGCCAATTCCGCCGCAAATTCTTCTTGCAACCTTTGCACAGAAGCCAAATCTTCTCGCGTCGCCAGATTTCTGGAACCGCCTTGAATCAGCTCGCTAACTTTATCCAAACACGCATTTAAACCTGCTGCAAACTCGTAGCGAGTCATCGCCCGGTTGCCGCGAAAAGTGCCGTCAGGATAGCCAGCTATGCACCCGTAGCGCTCTACTAGAGACTGCAAAGCTTGGAACGCCCAATCTGTGGGCCGAACGTCGGAAAGTTGCGAAACAGACGTTACCTGGCCGGCCGCATCTTGGCTGCTACTGTCTTCTTTGCTGTATTCATTGATTTGTTCTAAAACATTTGACTGTGCTGGAGGTTGGGGACTTGGATTTGGCGATTGGGAAATCTGCTCTTGGGCGCTTAAATTAGTCGGTGTAGCGGCGGGTTGGGTTTCGCTTAAGTTTGCGGGCGCGACTGCGGGAATTTGCTCCGCGACAGGTTGTTCGGCACTTAAATTTGCGGGGGCGACTGCGGGTTGGGTTTCGCTTAAATCCCCTGCAACTGCGTTTTCCGGTGGTTTTGCCTGTTCGGCAACTGGGGCAATCGGCTCGTTAGCGTTAGCGAAGCGATCCGAAGGAAAGCCCTCGTAGAGGTTCGCACTTTCTTTCTCAATAGTCTCAACAGTCAAGTTGCTAGCTAGCGACGCTGGTTCGCCTGTCTCAGCCTTTGCTGTCTCAGCCTTTGCCACCTCGGTTGCAGCACCTGCTAATTGCAATTGATCAGCTTGAGCTATGGTGGCAATTTCTACCGGTTTCTCTGCTGCTAGCGCCGTCGAAGATACGACTAAACTTGCTGCCAATACAGCGGGACTAACTAAAAGTCCCTTCCACAAAAATTTGGACATTTTTTCCTTACACCACATTGAGCCGATCGCCCGTTCCGAAGATTTAGCCGATCGCAAATCACCTTTAGTATTCTGCCTAATAGTATTTCTTGTCAACAATTGGGGAAATCACTGCCGGAGAGTCCTGTTTTGCTGTGGCTGATTTGACAAAAACCCCGTTTATTCCCAAAATCCTTGGTTTGACTCACCTTTTGCATCATTCTCGCTTAACAGGCTTTTCGGCCTGTTCCACAAGAAAATTCACTCTTTGTGAAACAGGTATCTTGCCTCTTCCTAAACAAGTAATTGAGAATGGTGCAACATCTCAGTTTAAAGATACCTACCTAGAAACCTGGTTGATGGCTGGATATTGCGTAAGTTATCCCTCAGTAAGATTAATATTGACAGCACTGGCGCTAACAAATCGTTTGATCGGCTACAAATACAAGTGAAAAAACTCAAATACGCCCTAGTTCACGAATGGTTGACGCCCTTAGCTACTGGCGGTTCAGAACTCGTAGTACAGGAAATTCTCAAATACGTAAACGAGGCAGATGTCTATGCCCTCATCGACTTTGAATCAGCCAATCCCGAAAGCTATCTTTTCGGGCGACAGATTGGCACAACATTTTTGCAGCACTTTCCCAAGGCCCGCAGCGGCGTGCAAAAATATCTGCCATTTCTGCCGATCGCGATCGAACAACTAGATCTGCGAGAATACGACATCATCCTCTCCTCTTCCCATGCCGTTGCCAAAGGCATCCTCAGCAGTCCCCAGCAAATGCACGTCTGCTACTGCCACACGCCCATGCGCTACGCTTGGGACTTAACTTTTGACTATTTGCGTAGCAGCAAAGCCGGACGGGGCATCCAGGGTCTGCTGACGCGATATTTGTTGCATCGACTGCGGCAGTGGGACGTAATTTCCGCCAACCGCGTTGATTATTTCATCGCCAACTCTCAACACACTGCGCGCCGAATTTGGCGATGCTATCGGCGGCGGGCCGAGGTGATTTATCCGCCGGTAAATATCGAGCGATTTTCCTTGATGCGGCAAAAACAAGACTTTTACGTCACCGTTTGTCGGTTGGTAAGTTACAAAAACGTAAGTGCGATCGTCCAAGCATTCAATCAACTCGGCCGTACTCTAATTGTCATCGGCACCGGGCCAGAATTAGAAATGATTCGGCAAATCGCCAAACCCAACGTGCAAGTGCTCGGCTGGCAACCCGCCTCCATAGTTGAAAAGTATATGGCAGAGGCGAAAGCCTTTGTCTATGCAGCTTGCGAAGATTTTGGCATAGCTTTGGTAGAGGCTCAAGCTTGCGGAACACCGGTAATTTCCTATGCAGCAGGGGGCGCTTTGGAGACAGTGCTCGACATTCGCCAACACCCAGAGACAGGGACTGGTTTATTTTTTTCCTTCCAAACCGCAGCAGCATTAGTCGAAGCTGTCGAGGAATTTGAGCAGTTGCAAGGCAAATTTCAGCCCGAAATCAGCAGGTTGCGTGCTGAACAGTTTGCCCCCGAAGTCTTTGGGCAGCGCTATCTAGCTTTTGTGGGACGCTGCTATCAGGAATTTCAATCCCGTGATTTTACGCAGTCTGGGGCTTGAGAGTACCAGATCCCGATAGCGGGACAATCTTCCTTCTGCCTTTGTATATAGCGGTTCTCAAAAAAGTGAGGTATGCCCTATGCCCTATGCCCTATGACCTATGACCTATGCCCTATGCCCTATGCCGGATAGTACCTCATCTTTCGCTCGAAAGGCTATAAGTGCCTTCAGAAGACCTCTGCATAAGTGCTTTGTGCCTTCTTCCTTCTGCCGCCAGAAGCCCTCTTCCTTCTTCCTTCTGCCTTTTGAAGCCTTCTGAAGGCAGAAAATTGAGTATTGGAAACATAATTCAGAGAACAAAGCGTCTTGAGGCTTTATGATCAGGACTGTGTGTGGTGTGAAGTGAAGGAGTAAGATGACTGCCGACAGCCAACTAATCTCCGGCAAGGTAATTCGAGCGATCGCAAGACGCGGTTTTGGGTCTGTCCTGCAAGGAGATAGACGCATAAGTCGTTCTCTACAGAGCCTCGACGGAGAACTTTTCAAGCGGTTATTTGACATCCTGTTTTCCTTATCGGTTCTGATCCTGTTTGCTCCGGTTTACCTGCTTTTGGCTTTCTTAATCGCCTTAAGCTCGCCCGGTCCTATTTTTTACGTACAGGAACGAGTAGGCAAAAACCGTAAAAGGTTTTATTGCCTGAAATTCAGAACGATGGTGGAAAATGCGGACGATATATTGCTAGAAATCATGGAAAATTCTCCGCATTTGCGTCAAGAGTTTGAGGACAATTTCAAGCTGAAACAAGACCCTCGAATTACCTGGATTGGAAGATTTTTACGAATGACCAGTTTAGACGAGTTTCCCCAGTTTTGGAATGTTTTAAAAGGAGATATGAGTGTCGTCGGACCGAGACCTTTAGTTGAAGAAGAACTGCCGAGATACGGCAGTCACATCAACAAAATTCTCACCATAAGACCTGGAATTACAGGCTTGTGGCAAGTGTCTGGTCGCAACGACATTCCCTATCCCCGCCGAGTCCAAATCGACCTCTATTACGCAAATGACAAAAACCTTTGGATGGATATGTGGATTGTTTTCAAAACAATTGGAGTTGTGATTTTTCCCAAAAATAACGGCGCATACTAATTTTTGTCCGCAGTCAGCAATCGGTAGTTAGTTTTATTTGTTACTGACCACTGATGCTGACTACTGACAGCCAGCGACAAACTCTTTGTCAAAACTAAACAGTTCCTGGATGCCGATCGAAGAATTGTGAGCTTAACTAAAGGGGCAAATACTTAAATAAACCTACCTCTTATTCATCTAGAAATATCAGTTCTTCTAGATAGACTACTTTAGGTTTAGGTGTTAAACTTAACTCTATAACCTTTGGCTTAAGGGGGATAGCCTACTTATCTTGGGATAGCCCACTACCCAACAGCGTAGGAAGTAAACTTCAACTGGCTTTAGGTAACTAAAGTGAAGTTTGAGTAAGTTTTATAAAGCAGTTTGAGAATACGGCAGGGAGCAACAGCCTCTGCCAAAAAATTTATTGTGAATTAACACAGCCTGTCAAAGGAAAATCAGATGACGCAACGTAAGCGAGCGCTAATAACAGGTATTACAGGTCAAGACGGCTCCTACTTGAGCGAATTACTGTTAGAAAAAGGATATGAAGTTCACGGCATTATCCGGCGCAGTTCTAGTTTCAATACCGATCGAATTGACCACATCTATGTCGATCCTCACAGCGAGGGTGCGCGCCTGTTTCTACACTACGGCGACTTGACGGACGGCACTACTCTCCGCCGGATATTGGAAGAAGTTCAGCCGGTAGAAATTTATAACTTAGGCGCTCAATCTCACGTTCGAGTCAGTTTTGACTCGCCGGAATATACGGTTGACACAGTAGGGATGGGAGTATTGCGGCTGCTAGAAGCAATTCGGGACTATCAGCACCGCACCGGCATAGAAGTGCGGTTTTATCAAGCAGGTTCTTCGGAAATGTTTGGTTTGGTACAGGAAGTTCCGCAGAAGGAAACAACTCCTTTTTATCCCAGAAGTCCTTACGCCTGCGCCAAAGTTTACGGGCACTGGCAAACAATAAATTATCGCGAATCTTACGGACTTTTTGCCTGCAACGGCATTTTGTTCAATCACGAATCTCCCCGCCGTGGCGAAACTTTTGTAACTCGCAAAATTACTCGCGCCGTGGCCAGAATAGTCGCCGGCAAGCAGAAAAAGATTTACTTGGGCAATCTCGATTCTAAGCGGGACTGGGGCTATGCTAAAGACTACGTGCGGGCGATGTGGCTGATGCTGCAACAAGACAAACCTGACGATTATGTCATTGCTACCAACGAGACTCATTCTATTAAGGAATTTCTCGATTTGGCTTTTACTTACGTCAATTTAGATTGGCAAAAATATGTGGAGTTTGACGAACGCTACTTGCGGCCTGCAGAAGTCGAACTGTTGATAGGTGATTCGACTAAGGCGCGCCAGCAATTAAATTGGGAACCTTCTGTAACTTTTCAGGAGTTAGTACATTTAATGGTAGATGCTGACATGAAAGCTTTAGAGGAGCAAGGTCGAGGTTCGGGCAACGGATTTGATTAAGTCGCTAAACCAAGCCGTCAGTGCGAACAATTTGTCGGGGTAGGGCCCGGTGTCTACCCCTTTGGCGAAAGGCGCGCACCGGGGGATAGCCCCTGCACACACTTCACAACTGATCGGAGGATTGTTACAGGTATTAGCGTAGCGCGATCGGCATTCAAAGAACCAGCTTAATTGCTCGCAAAATTTTCGGCTGTGCGAGCTAAAAAAAACATTAAAATGATAGTTGAGGAATCGCGACCCCTATATCTAACTTTCGGGTGTGAACGGCGCAAATTGTCCCTATCGGGTGCAGCTAAAACAAATTTGTGGGCAACCTCATCTTGTAGCTGAAAGCTTTTTTTGCTAAAGCAACAATTTTAGAATTGAAATTGTCGATCGACCTTTATTCAAAATCCCGAGGCTAAAATTATGACAAGCTTGGATTTAAGCAACAAACGCATTCTAGTCACGGGCGGCGCCGGTTTCTTGGGCCGTCAGGTAATCGACCAGCTAGTGAAAGCAGGGGCCGATGCTGATAAAATTTCGGTAACTCGATCGCGCGACTGCGACCTCCGCGTCATGGAAAACTGCAAGCGCGCCGCCGACAAACAAGATATCATCATACACCTCGCCGCCCACGTCGGCGGCATCGGCTTAAACCTAGTCAAACCCGCTGAATTATTTTACGATAATTTGATGATGGGCGCGCAACTAATCCACGCCGCCTACGAAGCAGGAGTCGAAAAATTTGTCTGCGTCGGCACGATTTGCGCTTATCCCAATTTAACCCCAGTTCCTTTCAAAGAAGACGACCTGTGGAACGGCTATCCAGAGGTAACTAATGCACCTTACGGAATTGCCAAAAAAGCCTTATTAGTGCAACTGCAATCCTACCGCCAGCAGTACGGATTCAACGGTATCTACTTGCTACCAGTCAATCTGTACGGCCCGGAAGATAACTTTGACCCGAAAAGTTCCCACGTCATCCCCGCATTAATTCGCAAAGTCTACGAAGCCCAAGAAAGGGGAGACAAAACACTGCCAGTTTGGGGCGACGGCAGCCCTAGCCGCGAGTTTTTGTATTCCACAGATGCCGCGCGGGGAATTGTGATGGCAACGCAAGATTACAGTGAATCTGACCCGGTTAATTTGGGAACGAATAGCGAAGTTAAAATTCGCGATTTAGTGGAAACGATTTGCGAATTGATGGGTTTTGAGGGAGAAATTGTTTGGGAAACAGACAAACCGAACGGTCAGCCGCGCCGCTGTTTGGATACGGCAAGGGCTAAGGAAAAGTTTGGTTTTGTTGCGGAGGTGCAGTTTAAGGATGGGTTGAAAAATACGATTGATTGGTATCGACAACACGCCGCGTAAGTGTGAAAAATCCGGTTTCTTGAAGAAACCGGGGTTTTTTTATGAATAATACTAAATGCGGGTTAGAAACCTCATTTATAAGAGTCAGAGGTTGCCACCTATCCTATAGGAACCCGTCCCCCTTCTGGTACTAAGAAATTATACAAATTTGGGTGATAATTCACTGACAATAGTCGGCAGCAGTGCCGTGTCCATACTGCTGTGTCCTGTATTTCATCCGAGTGAAAACTGCTATAATACAAATACCTCGACTGAAATCATCGAAAACTGAAATTCACAGAAAGCCCATGATTGCCGATCGCACCCACAATTATATCTCGCCCGAAGAGTATCTCAAGTTAGAAGAACTCAGTCCCCTCAAACACGAGTATATACAGGGCGAAACCTATGCAATGGCTGGTGCAAGCGATGCTCATGTCACAGTTGCCGGCAACTTATTTGCACTTTTAAGAAATCATGTTCGGGGTAGTGGGTGTCGTGTCTATATGTCGGACATGAAAGCTAGGATTGAATCTAAGAATATTTACTACTATCCCGACGTGATGGTAACGTGCGATGAACGGGACAAATCATCTCAATCTTTTAAGAGATATCCTTGTTTAATTGTCGAGGTGTTGTCAAATGGTACTGAAGGATTCGATCGGGGCGATAAGTTTGCTGACTATCAAGAATTAGAAACCCTTCAAGAGTATGTTTTAATTAGCCAAAAACGTGAGCGGGTAGAGTGTTTTCGCCGTAATGCTGAAGGCTTGTGGGTTTTGTATTCGTATACTCAAGGAAGCGAAATTCACTTGGCTAGCGTAGATTTTCGCACAGGTATTGATGCTATTTATGAGGATGTAATTTTTACCAAGGAAGATTCAGAAGCAGAATTTGATGAACTGCGATCGAGGGGATAAATGGAAAGTGCGATCGCACCTCGGTTCAGGAAGGGCGATCGCACTTGGGGATGTGATCAAAAAAAGGGCGATCGCCTAGTTAAAACTTAATACGTCGTGTTATTGGGTTTCGGTGGTTTGCCACGAGAACCGCTGGTTTTTTTTACAAACATTCTCCCTGGGTATCCCAAGGAATGTTGGCGAAAAAAACCCTGAGTTTCTCCAGATTTATGATAATCTGTTCAATTCGTTCTTTTGACTGGGTATCAGTTGAAGTAATTTCGTGCAGATGCTTGAGATACTGTTTGCATTTTGCTTCAACTGCGTCGGCACCTTTATCAAAGGCTGTGGCTGTCTCTTGCCAATACTGGTCGATTCCTCCTAAGAATTTATCAACAACACCCTGTTTTTTGAATTGTTGGTGAATTTCTTTTGCTAACCGCTTCTGCCAAGCTTCCCCAAAAAAATTCCACACCAAAGAAGCCAGTCCAGCAGCTAAACCGATCCCTAGAACTATTGGGCCACCAATCGCAGCTACGAAAGAAATTACTGTTGCCGTGCCACCACCGATACTAATACCAAGTGCTGACAAAAGACTGACTAATTTCGCTACTAAGATATAGCTGCCAAGATTGCCAAGGCCTGCTGCCCAAGCGGCTAAGGCACCATAAGTACCTAAACCTGCTACCCCACCAAGAAAAGCTCCTTTTGTATCGAAGGGAATAGATACTACTATTCCATCTTTGTTGGGAAGTTTAGGCACGGGGTATTTTTCTAGAAAAGTGTCAATCTCAGCCTTGAGTTTTTCAGAATTGACACTAATCCGATTTTCTAAATGACTTTGCAGCAGATCGACTAAATAACCGGGAGCGTATTCTTGAGCCTCTTTCTGTTTGTCGTATCTCTGGCGAATCATTTGTTCTATAAACTCTACATCGTAAGGATTCAGGTCAGAGGGTATTGACAAGTGTGACATTCTGGGCGGAATATTACAATTATGGAAAAAAACCTGCC
>NZ_JAUBRB010000111.1:0-6339 GCF_036701585.1 Microcoleus sp. POL10_C6
TTAGCTCCGAGTTGTGCTTACTTGAACGGGTTAATTGGAAATCAGGGAAAAACTTCATAAGTATAATTACTCACTGCTTTCATTGACATGCTCCCGATGGTGGGTTTGGGCTTGGGTCAACTTTTCGGTACATTACGAAAGTGATGCTCTACTAGGCTTTTGACTAATTTTAGCTCATAATCTTACACACGATCAGCCCCGTCAGGAGCCAAAGTCTTTTGATGTAAGGGTTTTAGGCTTTTTCAGCAAGCCCTAAGTAGGATTCCGCTACGTCTAAAAACAGTTTTATCTAAGAGCGTAAGTATTGCCAACCTAATTTTTGCAACTAATTTTTATTAGTTAAAGGAATAGCGATGGCGAATTCCGTTCCCTTTCCTGGTTCGGAGATGCATTCGATTTTTCCGCCGTGTCTCTCTACTATAATTTGGTAAGTTATTGATAAGCCGATTCCCGTACCTTTGCCTACTGGTTTAGTAGTATAAAATGGATCGAATATTTTCCGTCGGACTTCTTCTTTCATTCCCGATCCATTATCTGAAATCCGAATTTCGGCCATTTTGCCCTCAATTTTAGTAGCAATCTGAATCGTCGGAATGAAATATATATCCTTAGAATTCGGCAACGACAGCTTCTCTTCCAAAGTATCGATCGCGTTGTTAATTAAATTCATAAAAGCCTGGTTTAATTGTCCTGCATAACACTCGATTGCTGGTAAATCTCCATATTCTTTCACAATTCTAATTTCCGAGTGATGTGAGTTAGCTTTTAAGCGATTTTGCAAAATTAATAGCGTACTATCAATGCCTTCATGGAGATTTACTTTTTTGCGATCTGACTCATCTAAACGCGAAAAATTACGTAATGACAGGACGATCTGCTGGATGCGTTCGGTTCCAACTTTCATCGAATTGATAGTTTTTGGTAAGTCTTTAACTAAAAATTCTAAGTCGAGATTATCAGCTTCTAGTTTAATTTCTTTGGCTGGTTCGGGATAGTATTTTTGATACAAATCCAACAAACGAATTAAATCAGCTACATACTCGCTGGAATAACTAATATTACCGTGGATAAAGTTTACTGGATTATTAATTTCATGCGCTACACCTGCTACCATCTGACCCAAACTCGACATTTTTTCAGCTTGAATCATCATTGTTTGGGTACGTCGTAGTTCATCCAAAAGAGATTCTAACTGTAAAGCTCTTTCTCTTAGTTTTGCGGGCGTACTTACCAAAACAAATATTGCAGTTCCAGCTAATATAGCACTGAAAGTAGAAGCTATCCACAACCCTTTTAAAAGAGGTGAATTCTCAATCCAGCCATCTTTGGGAATAGCTGCTAACTGCCAGTATCCATTAGGTAAAGTTACTTCTAAAGTAACAGGCAATCGCTGGAAAACCTTCGCATTTCCAAAAAATACTTCTCCCGCAGCGCCTAATCCATCTTTTCCCCGAATCGCATATTTAAGCTTGGCAGATGAGTCTAATAGTCCCGCTTCTTTTAATAAAATATTCAAATCAATACCAATGCTTACCATTCCCCAATAGCGACCGCTTTCAGGAGGTTTGCCCACAGGACTCAGAAAAATTGGAGTACGAGTAATCAAAGCCATGTTACCCTGTTCGATTAATTTAACTGGTCCCGAAACTACAGTGTTTCTAGTATTAATTGCTCTTTGAAATGGCTTGTTCTCTTCTGGTATTTTCAGGGGTGCAAATCCTAAAGCATCTTCTTGACCTGCTAAAGGATAAAGATGGGTTGCAAGGGAATTTTTGAACAATGCAGCGCTAGGAATACCGGGTTGCTTGGCTAAGATAACTCTAGTCAAATTTTCAAACTCTGCTTGGCTAATATTTGGATTGCTTACTGAAATATAAGCTACCAAACCTTGCATTACAAATAATCGCTGGTTTAAAGAACCTTCAAGCTTAGCTCTCACCGTGCTAAGCTGGTCTAGTACAGCAACGCGGTTTTCCTGCTGGAAATGTTCGTTTTCTAAACGAATGAATAGCTGGGCGACCGCTAAAACGAGCGTCGCTGTTAAAAAGGCTGCTAGATAGGGTAAGTACCTGATTTTCACGTTCTTATTATATTAGAGCTAATTTGTAAACAAAAGATTAAGCAGACAGCCTGCGGGTCATCAAACGGATGAGCGACCCGTAAATCATCGCTTCACTGGTCTGGGTGTATAGTTCATAGTCCTTACTCAAGTGTCGAAACTGATTGAGCCAGCCAAAAGTACGCTCGACAATCCAGCGCTTAGGCAAAATCTCAAATTCCTTTGATGTCCGCTCAATCACATCCACTCGTACCCCACTCTATCGTTGCTACCGAAAAAAATTCCCCCAAAGTTTCCGACTCTGGCTTTAGATCGGGAAATAGAGATATTTCGATGTTGCCATGACTCAACATAGAGAGACTGGCCACAGCTCCTCTGATCTGTTCCGGCTTGACTTCCAGATACCTTTGCAACTGCTCTAAATTCCTTTGTCCGCTCACTTCCTGCACGATTATTAAGGGGTTGGCCTGGCGTTGGGTGGTAGCGAACGAGTAACACTCGCAGGTCTTCAATGACTGGAATGCAGCGCGTTGCCAGCTTGCCTTTAGTATTGGCTTTTCTAAAGATGATGTCCGAGCGCACTTCCCCTTCTGGGGTGTAGGCGTCGGCAATTCGCAGGGTGCAGGCTTCGGCAATCCGGGCAGCGGTGTAGAGGCAGACGCTAAAAAGAGCGCGATCGTGGTCATACCAATTCACTATGAACCTGCACTTAATATAGCTTCAAGGATATAGTCCCAACCACAGAGAGATAAAACTTCTTCATTCGTGAGAGATTTGATAATTATATCTACCTGTTCTTTGAGTTTATCGGCTCTTCAGTAGTTAATATGCTAAATGAATAGCTCGCGCCAGGAAAGAAAGACAAATGAAGCTAGCAAAATATTTGGTAGAGTCATTACCCGGGTTGACAGAAGAAGCTCATTTATTATTAAATATAAGCCAAAGCTAGAGGGGTTAGGTGGGTTTAACAGCCATGAGAACGAAAAATGAGATAAAGTTTTTAACAAAGCTGTTGAATATAGAGGGAATAAAAGTAATCTCACATCGCCAGCATGAAGGGATTGGAATAATTTTACAGCTCGAACAAATTGGAAAGGAAAGTAGCTGTCCCCGCTGTGGGACAAAAAGCCATAGATTACATCAAAATCATCGATACCTAGTCAAAGATGTACCTTGGGGAGAGAACTTCGTATTTTTAGAGATTAACAGACGACAGTTTAAATGTGAAAAATGTGGCAAGCCATTTAGTGAAGAGTTAGAGTTGGTCAGAAAAAGAAGAAGCTATACGAAACGGCTAGCTAGGAAAATAATTCAAGAAGTGTTAGAGAACGATATCCACAGCGTAGCCAAAAAAGGAGTAGTGACAACAGAAGAAATAGAAAGGATGTTGAAAGACGCAGCGAAAGAATACTTGAAAGCCAAGCCTAGCGAGTTGAAGAGATTAGGGATTGATGAAATAGCTGTAATTAAAGGAAAAGGGAATTACTGTGCAGTATTAATAGATTTAGAGAAGTCTAAGCTAATCGGGGTGTTGCCAGGAAGAAAACAAGAAGAAATTAGGGAAGTCCTCTTGGAGTGGGGAAAAGAGGTATTAGAGCAAATAGAAGAAGTAAGTATAGATTTATGGAAAGGTTATAAAAATTTAGTAATAGACTTAATGCCAAATGCTCAAGTAGTCGCCGACAGATTTCATGTAATGGCACAAATAAACAGGGAATTAGACGCCGAAAGAAAGCGCGAGAGAAGACAGATAGAAGATTTAATTAAAAAAGCAGGCTCTTCAGAAGAAAAAGTCGAGCAGGAGAGAGTTTTAGAAGGATTGAAGAAAAGTAAATATGTGTTGCTGAAGAACGAAACAGACCTGAGTGAAGAGCAAAAAACTAAACTCGTGCAAGTTAAAGATGTATCTCCTACTCTCAAGCTCATGCCTGAAGTAAAAGAAAAGCTCAGAAATATTTTTGAACAGACTAATAATTGGTTGGTTGGTTTATTTAAACTGGGAAGATGGCTATCAGGAGCAAAAAAATATTTTCCCGATAGTCAGAACACTATTATTCGTTGGCTAGATGAGATTATTGCTTACTTTGATTATAAGACTACGAGTGGTGTGGTTGAAGGCATCAACAATAAGCTCAAGTTGATTAAACGTTCTGCTTACGGATTTAGAAACTTTGAAAACTTTCGAGTTAGATGTTTGCTTACTTGGCAGTTTAATTGTTAGTTTAGCATACTAGATACTGAAGAACCAGTTTATCTAAACTAGAATAATTTTCCCAGTTGAGGTCTTTTTTTGTATGTGACCACAATCTTTCAATCGGATTCAATTCAGGACTATAGGCAGGTAAATATATTGGCATTATATGGTCATGCCAGTCTAATAACAGAGCTTTATGAAAGCTACCATTATCCATTATAATTAGATTGAAAGAGTCTGAGTATTTTTGGGCAAATCCATTTAAAAACTCTTGAAAGCAGTTGTAATTAAGCTGAGAAAATTGTTGATAATATTGTTCACCTGCTGATGGCTCTACAACTCCATAAACCTAGAAATTTCCTCGTCTCCATTGCTTTTTTCCAATGGGTTTTACCCCCTTTAATGTAATCATTCTGCCCTGCATAGTAATCAATCCAAATCTACTCTCGTCCTGACACCATATCCTTACAGGATTGGATTTCCGGAAATATTTAATCATTACTTTGATGAGCTCACATAGTTTTTTTTTGAAGCTTGCCTGCACTTCTTCGTTCGCTTTGTTACTTTGGGGTTTTGGGATTTTCAGGTTAGCTTTCAATTTATAATGAACTAGGTCATGTACCACTTTATAGCTCACTTTAATTCCGCACTCTTTTTCGAGCCAGAGCTGTAATTTGCCATAACTTGTTTCTCCCTGTGGTTCTTGCAGTTTTTTGATTGATTTTTCTCTGACTTCCGGTGGTATATGTGGAGTATTCCCGGGAGCTGTTTTAACTGTGAGCAATGAGGTAATTCCACCTTGTTTGTAAGCTCTTAACCAACGATATATTGTTGAAGAGTCTCGCTTCAGCATCGTGGCTAATTCTTCTCTTGTTTTGATTTTTTTTGTGGCAATCCAGTATAATAGCAGTAATTTTTCTTTACTTACTGCGGTTATAGCCCGTTCGAGTCGATGCTCTAGTTCCTCAACCGTTTCCTGGATTTCTACCTTAAATTTGTTGGCCATATTGGAGAGCCTCTACTTTTAGCATAAATTTAGTGTACCTTCATAGTGAATTGGTATCAGTTTGCAACCCCTCCGAGAACAACAACCGAATCTCGGATTGAGTTAGTACCCGTGCTTGCCCGTGCCGGTCGATTTTCACGTGATCGCCCTAACGCTTTTCACAGATGTTCGCACGTTTTAGAGTGGTAAAAGCTGACGATTTCGGCAACCTTGCGGTGCAAAAATCAAATCGCTTGACACAGGTGAAAAGCGATGGCAGACAAGCACGCTCAACTCTGGCAAGGACTCAACGAAAGACAGCGGAAATACTTAAAAATTATGGCGTTGCTGAGTTAGAGTATGAAGAGGAGGAATAATTGGTGTTGCTTAATCAGGGTATGAAAAAAATAACTTGAAAATCCCGAAGTTTTGTAGATACTGGTTTCTCTGACTTGCATATTTAGCCCTTCATACCGTAAATCAGCAACGCCCTTTACCTTTCGCTTCAAATCAATTCTACAGTTTCACGCTTGCATCGCCCACTACCTCGGTCTATACCTGTGCTGACATAACGCATCTCAAGAGCTAATCTCAAAGTTAGTTCTTTACCGCAATTGCTCATGGGTAGCCAATCTACAGCCAAAACTATCTTTCTCCTCGCCTCTATGGTGGGCTGGCTTATCGTTGGTGCATCTTTGATGTATCTTTTTCCGGTCGTCGCAGATTGGTTAATATCCTCCGATCGCACCCATCTATGGATGCAGACCCTCAGCCGTAGCGGTTACAATCCTATGCTGGCTTGGGTAGGAGGAGGCATCACTCTGGTTATTACCGTGTCGGGGTATATCCTCTGGCATCAGAGGTTTGAAGGCAAGATTTAGAGCGATGGTCACAGATCGATTTTGGAGCGATCGAGTTCTGAATTCTTAGAAGTGTGGGAGGCCTTTGCGGTGAGGCGTAAAAAAAGCCTGCCCATACGACTATCAGAATTTTACAGGACTTACGCATGAACGCTATATGTAGCGTTTGGCTTAAGAGAGAAGGCTAAGCCTTTCGGACTGGATACAGCTTTAAAACCCACGCTCATCAACCCCAGGAAAT
>NZ_JAUBRB010000012.1:0-28013 GCF_036701585.1 Microcoleus sp. POL10_C6
AAACTTATATTTAACTCTGCTTGAATATATCGTGAGCTCCTGTTCTTAGTTTGCGATCGATTATTCAGCAAACCCTAATTATTCACCGAGCTAAATACTAGAGACCCACACCTTGTTTTATTTTTTTCGTTATCACTAATTTTTACTATTTTTTATTAATTAAAGATGCAAAATTTTAGATTGATTTCGCAGCACGAGCCAAGCATAAACTAAGTTAAAAACCAGGATATTTCCTGCCCATCAATCTAAAATCTGTCATCTATAATCTCCTACTTTCCTGTCAGTTTTGAAAGTTGCGGGGGCCGGTGTAACCCGATAAATCAGCGAGTTTATCCAAAGATTGTGTCCCCGCATAAAACTGACCATTAATCTCCCAAGTAGGGAAACCTTTAACATTCGCAGCAGCAGCTTTGCAAATTTCAGCGCGGGAATTTTGCCCCCTGGGATCGCATTCAAAATAATCAATTATTTTGGCTGCTTCTTTGCCGAAGAGCATTTTTTGGTCGTGGCAGTGGGGACACCAGTAAGCGCCGTACTCTTTAGCGCCGATTTGTCGGAGGTGGCGGGCCAAAGCCATTTGTGCCGGGCCGGAGGTTGTAGTGACGGCAGGGGGTACAATTCCGGGGGTAGAGACAGTAGGAGCAGGTGAGTTGACGCTGTTATAAAGTCCCAAAGCACCGATCGAACTCACCATTGCCACCAAAATGCCTGTAAACACCAACTGTCCGATATCTTCCCACTCGCGCCCGACTAGCACCAGCACAAACAGCGACAGCGCAAATAAGGCAGAAGTGACGCAGTAAATGCACAGATCCTGAATTTCAAAAGCCATCAAATACATCAAATAGCTGCTGAAAATTACCATCGCAGCGGTGATGATAAATAGCGCTTGCCAAGTGTTTTTTTCTAGTTGAGAGTGCAGTCCTTTATTGGTGGCGGGATTGACGGCTTTGGGAGCCAAGGCCAGGATTGCTATGCTCAGGTAAGCCAGACAGCCTAACAAACTTAAAGGCACTGTGCCAAAGACTGTAGCGTAGGGACTGTTGAGAACTTTGTCGCAGCCGCTGGTGGGACAAATGACTGAGCCATTCGTGAATTTAGCGATCGTGAGATAGGCCGTTTCTACGACGCCTATGGCTGCGATCGCTGCCATCACAGTCCTAGACCAGCGATGAATCCAAGGGGTTGAACGTCGGCGAATCATTTTTTGATTTGGTAATTTGGGAATTGGGAATTGTTGACTGTTGACTGTTGACTGTTAATTGTTAACAGTTAACTAATGACTGATGACTGATAACTGATGACTACTGACTACTGCCAACTGCCAATTGCCAAGAGTCAACAATTCCTATTTTACGTTTTACTTGTGACTTTGCCCGATTCCGGTGTTGGCCCTCTTGAGCCATTAGCATCTCTATTTTCCTGTTCGGGCTCTTTCTGTGACAAGCTGCGGCGGGCGGCTTCTACAAACTGACTGACGCGGATCGGATCTATAGGCTGCTCGATGCGGCCGTTTCGCTTCAGGGAACTCGATACGATTACGCCGTCAGCGGCCTGCATGAGGGTGGAAATGTTTTCCCACGAGGCGCCACTGCCGATGAAAACTGGAATTCCCGCCGCTGCTGCACTCGCGAGTTCTAAGTCTTCGAGATTGGGAGGGCTACCAGTTGTCCAGCCGGAAAGGATTACGGCGTCGGCTAAAGCGCGCCCGATCGTCTCTTGGACGGCTGTGGTCAAGTTGGGGCTGCCTAGGGGTCGCCCGTGCTTGACTAACACGTCTGCTAATATTTTGACATCGCTGCCCAATTCCCGGCGGTAGCGCAGTAGCTGGTGAGCTTGGCCTTCAATTAAGCCTTGGTCTGTAGCCATGATGCCGTTGAGGACGTTGACGCGGATGAATTGAGCTCCTGTGCAGGAGGCGATGGCGATCGCGCTGTGGGCGTCGTTTCGCAGCACGTTAACGCCGATCGGCAGCGTCACGAGATTTGTTAGCCTCTCAACTACCAGAGTCATGGCACTTACCACAGCCGGATCTACGCTGTCTTTGGCAAAAGGAGCGTCGAAAAAGTTCTCAACTATGATACCGTTTGCGCCACCAGAAGCCAGCGCTGTAGCCTCTTGCTCGGCTCTTCCGATAATAGCTTTGAGGTTTCCGCCCCAGCGGGGAGAAGTTGGCAAAGGCTGTAAATGTACGACACCGATTATGGGATTCGGCGTTTTGAATATTTGTTTTAAGTCCACGGATTTTCCTGAAACCACCAAGTTCACCAAAAAACGAGCGGGAAGCCCCTGACTTTACGCATGGGGAGGAAGGCGGCTGCGACGACCGTCGCCTTGAATCCCCTTTCGGGGTTGGAGAGGTCGGGTTGCCTCTCCGGTGAGGTATGGTTGCCTCAATCTCCCTTTCGGGGTAATGTTCGCTTCGAGAATGTTTAGTGAGCTTGTTAGGCTGAAAGCACTGGTTTGACCCCTTTAAGCCTGTTTAACTCTCAGCGATAGAGCGGAAAACTAGCGTCGCATTTTCCGGTATCGTGACTCAAAAAACGTAGGTCTGATCCTGTCTCTGGTAAGGTTTGGGCTTTCGGTTCAATCTCGCTCACAGAGCCGGACTGTCTTGAAAGCCCCCGCTTTTAAGCGTGGGGTTCCTTACTGACGGCTGACGGCGGATTTTGACGGTATATTCTAGAATTCTATATCCACGGGGGCGATTCGGTTGACTTAATCGGGTCGCCAAGTTGCTCCAACCCCGCAGCCATAACAGTTTAGATTTTAGATTTTAGATTTTACAAAGGCGACCTACACACGTCACTCCAAGACAGATACTTGCTTCTAAGCAGGAGTCCTGGAAAACAAAAAAGTTCAGGTTTTAGCGAGATCTCCCAGATTCATCTGTCGAGTCAATGCTTTAATCTTTAATCTCAAATCGACTGACTACAATCGGGGATGAAAGCTTGACTGCAGTTGCATTCTTTTTTATACCTTGGTGTCGGCAGGGGTTTTTCCTTCTCTATCGAGGTTAAGTGGTGGAAGTTGTTCTCATAATTTTGGCTGTCACCGCAGGATTGGGGGCAGTAATCGAAGTGCTCCTGCGGGTGCTGCTAGGTTTTGGTAATCCCTTGATTTATATTGCCGATGCTGAGTGCGGCTATTTGTTGGCGCCCAATCAGAAGGTGCGTCGCTTGGGCAACCGGATTGAGATTAACGAGTATTCGATGCGTACTGGAGCGATCGCCCCGATACCCCCTGCAGAAACTCTGCGCGTCTTGCTGTTGGGAGATTCTGTCGCCAACGGTGGTTGGTGGACGCATCAGACAGATACGATCTCGGAAATTATGACTCGGAATTTGAGACTGCAAGTACAGAATGTGGCGAACAATACACAATTAGGTTCACAAGTCAACTATTCAAATTTTGAAGTTCTCAACGCCTCAGCCAATTCTTGGGGGCCGAGGAATCAACTTGCTTACGCCAAGCGTTTCGGTGTTTTTGGGGCAAAGGCTTTGGTTTTGCTGCTCAATACGGACGATTTGTTTGCGTCGGCTCCCTGTTCTCTGGTTGTGGGGCGCGATCGATCTTACCCGGATCACAAACCCCGATCGGCTACGCTAGAGTTATTGAGCCGCTACCTGCTACCTGCAGTGCCGACTCGCCAATTGGCAGCACCCGGAGCCACAAGCGGCGATGTAGTAGGCTGCAACTTAGAGGCTATTCGCCAAATCCAGAAAATAGCTGTATCCGCCAACGTCCAGTTTTTGCTAGCAGTCACGCCGAAGCGGGGCGAACTCGGCGGCCCGGGCCCTCGCGACTGGGAAGTCAAAGCTAGAGCGCGTCTCGCCGAACTCGTAGAAACAGAGAAAATTACTTACATAGATTTTCTTCCCATTTTCAATTGTGCGGCCGAATTTCCCACTTTGTATCGAGACAGCATTCACCTGAGTCCTCAAGGAAATCAGCTAGTTAGCAAAACCATCAGTCGTCAAATAGTCGCTCTTTGTTGGCATAAATCGTGACTTCACCTAAAGACGGATACTTGCCCACGACTCCTGTTGTCGAGAGCAAAAAAGTTTAAACCTTAGTTCAAGCCCCCAGATTCATCTGCAGAGTCAATCGATTTTAGATTTTAGATTTTAGATTTTAGCCTTGACCCCACGGATCAATTCGGGGACTCCTTTATCGGATACAGGTTTTTTATTTTTGGACGAATAAATCTGGGGGCTTGTATCCTGGATGCTTGATTGTCAATCTAATATCTAAAATCTTTCGATTGAGCGCAACTCGACGCTCGCACTCGCCGAACTTCTCACGTCGAATTGTCCAATCTCAAATCGACTGATATCGAATCCGGTTGCATGGGAACAGTTACCCTCTTCAACGAACAACAAACCCAAACTGTAAAAGCACCCGGAAACGACACGATTTGTCTCGATTTAGCTAACTTGCAAAGTAGACTCTAGCTCTTTCGGATACCAAGCTTGACCGTCGAGAGCCATTTGCTCGATTACACTCGCAAGCCGCAGAGCTTTGAGAGCTTGTTCTCCTCCCACAGAAGGCTGATTTCCACCCCGCACGCAATTAATAAAATGCTCCAATTCTGCGTGGAGCGGTTCAATATTGCTGGTGTAAACTTTCTCGATCAACCCATCTTGACGGTAAAGCACCTGACCGTAATCCGTCACGTAATTGGCGGTTGTTTGTCGGTGAATCAAGATTTCGTTGTTGAGAAAATCTGCCTCTGTCAGAGAATTCTTGCAGTGAGCCACGATTGAACGGAGTTTGCGGTGCGTCACCTTACTGGCAGTCAAGGTGGCGACAATGCCGTTAGCAAAGTTCAACGTTGCTGTCACGTAGTCTAAATAACCTGAATCTGAGGCCCTGCTGCCGCTGGCGGTCAGCTTCACCACTTGGGAATCTGCCAATTCCAGGAGCAAGTCGATGTCGTGGATCATTAAATCCAAAACTACCGATACGTCGTTAGCCCGCTGGGAATAGGGACTCATCCGGTGAGCTTCCAATGCCAGTAACTCTTCAGTTTTCAGCACTTTGCCGAGTTCCTGAAAAGCTGGATTGAAGCGCTCGATGTGACCCACTTGTAAAATCCGGTGGGCCTCAGCAGCCGCGTTGACCAAAGATTCGGCTTCGGCAATGCTAGCCGCGATCGGCTTTTCAATTAAAACGTGAACACCCGCTTGGAGACAAGACATCCCCACAGGGTGATGCAGGCGAGTTGGAACGGCGACGCAAACTGCATCTACGTGGGCGAGCAAATCTCGGTAGTCTTCAAAGAAGCGAACCCGGTATTTGCTTGCTACATCTATTCCCCGCTCTACATTTATGTCTGCAACACCCACGAGTTCGATATCTTTTAGCAAGCTCAGAACTCGCGTGTGATGCTGGCCCATATTGCCAACCCCAATCACCCCAATGCGGAGGGGTTCGGGTTGACTTCGCTGGGCGAAAACGTTTGCGTATCCCAATGACATCCTATCTAGCACTCCTGGATTCTCCTCCACCACCACAGGAATCAAGCCCCTTGGCTTCCCTCAGCTACTCACAGCCATCCAGATAGTACCACAGTCAAACTATTTGTGAAGAATTTCTAAGTTCAGTTGCGATTATCGCATCAGGCAATTAAGCAGAAGCTACTCATACACAAGGGCAGAATACTGGGGCAAAATGTCTGGAAATTGCTTATTGACAAAACCTCTTAAGTGTGTTTAAGCGTCGGGACGATCGTCCGCAGCATCGCAACAACACAAACCCGTCGGAATATTTGGCGATTACGAGCAAACATTTTTCTGGTTTCTGTTCAAAAGTAATAGTGAAAGTCATAAATTATACAAGCACAACAGATGACGCATCCGTATTAGTTCGGTTATTTACATTCGGCAATCTTTGACTTCAAAAAAATTTACTTTAAGAATGTGGATTATTACGGGCGATAGCTCACTCAAATAAACTAGACTGACCTAAAGCTTAATATAAAAAACAATGAGTCAAAAACTAAGACCCAGATTAGGAAGTGCGATCGCTAGCACAATTTTAAGTTTGTTTTCTGCCGTGTCATTGGTAGGAGTAGACAAAGCACAAGCCGCCGTACTCACCTACAATTTCCAAGTGGAAAATAGTTCACATAGCGGGTTTTTTAAGTTGAATAACTCCTCGCTTACAGGAATAGGATTTGAAGAAATTGCCGTTTCCGAGGGAAGATTGGAACGATGGGACAAATATTACAATTTGGCAGGGGCTACAGCTTCTTTTGAGCAAGGAGTTTTTCGCGGACTGTATGCAAGTGGCCACTACAGTGTGATGAATGAATATATCAGTCCTCCAGACGAGCCAGGAGGGCCTTTTTACTGGGTGTATGAGAGCTACGAATCTTGGTCTATGGGATTGAGATATTTCTCGTGGAGTCACGAGACTGTGTACAGATACATGAACTATCAATCATATATAGACGATGGATTGCTCATCGTCGATAGCTATATTCCATACTCTAGAGGGTGGGGATCCTCTGATGTTTCTTACACCCTAGTGAATACCGAACCTGAACCAGTTCCCGAACCTCTCGCCGCAGGGGGCACAGCTTTAGCATTGGCAGGTTTGACCTGGTTAAAACACAAGAAAAAAATGGCAGCTTGAGGTGCCCTGGCAGATCAACAATTAAGCACTCAAAAGTCACTTTTCAGAAAATATTCGAGTTGCAAAATTTTGCTCTCGATTCGGAGACAGAGCTCTGGCTTTCAAAATCGCTGCTACCAAAAACGCATAGGACAAAACTCCCACCAACGCCAGCAAAAGTACGCTGGCGGCTCCCGACGCATTCCACAAAGCGTGAAGTGCGGAAGCGCTGAAATAACCTACGCCCAAAATTTGCCAGCGCTTCCTGGGTTTGAGGGCGCTCAAACCGATAAAATATCCCAAATAGCCGCTGTAAGCCATGTGTCCGGCGGCGGAACCCAAAATGCGGGGAATTAGCAACTGCAATCCTACTAATTGTCCGGCGTCCGGCCCTGCTTGCAGGGTGACATTTTGGATGACATTGGGAACGTACTGTCCCAGAGTTTCTAACAGTGTAAAGCCGACTGCCGAAGCACTTCCTAACAGAATTCCGTCTAAAGGTTCCCAAACGCCGATTCGATCGCGCCACGGATTTCGCAGCCAATTTCCCAGCAACATCGCTCCCAAAACGGGCAGGGCTTTCAGCAATTCTTCCATTAGACCCGCCCCAAAAAACATTCTGGTCAAAAAAGGCAAAAAACTGATTGTTTCGCCTTCGGTGGGCAGGCGGCCGGGCAAAATTTCTCTAAATACTAATATAAATCCAATTAATAAGGGGCTGATCACAATCAGGACTGTAGCTAAAGCCGAACCAAGCAATACCCACCAAGGCTTGTGTTTGCCACACAGTTGATAGATAAAGTAGTAAGCCGCACCGGCGAGGTAAGCTGACAGCAGCAAGTTGAAGGCTGCAGAATTTCCAACCGCGACAAACATCGACACGACAACAATAACTGTGGCAATACCTGGATATAAGTAAGCTTTTTGGCTTAATTGTTTGCCAGTGGATGCGATCGGGAATAATTGAGTTAAAGTGAGAGCATCTTTTTCGATACCAGCAAAATTGCCCGTTTGTGGTGCTCTTAATCCGGGTTGATTTTGGTAAGGGGTTATGGGAGATTCAAATATAAATTCAGGGCCGTCAAGGCCGAGACTGATGCGATCGCCTGTTTCTAAAGTTTGGCAGCCAGAGAGCTTTTTTCCGTTGATATAAGTTCCGTTAGCGCTGTTGAGGTCGCAAATTTCCCATCTCGTCAAAGTAGCCTGAGTCAGGGGACGGATCATGGCGTGGCGACGGGAAACCATGCCGTGGGCGATCGACTCTAAAGCTATTTGACAATTGCGATCGCGTCCGATGACCAATTCCCCTTCTTCAGAAAGTTGGTATTTGGATGCTGGGGTTCCCGCAGCATCTTTGGCTGGCACTTGTCGCAGAAATCCGATTTCATTAGTCATGAGTTATAAGTCATTAGTCATTAGTCATTAGTCATTGGTCATGAGCTCGCGAGCTGTTAGCTGATGTTATTTTTGAGCAGTCTTTATTCCACAGTTATTGGTTGTTAGCTGCTGACTAATTACTAATTACTAATTACTAATTACTAATAACTGCTGACTAATGACTAATGACTAAAAACTCTGCTTATAGATTTGCCCTGGCATCCTGAACGGCTGCATAGAAAAATATGCCAGTTAGCGGTACGCTCAGGGCGAGGATGATGCCCGTGACTAAATTGCCAAGTTGAGCTTCTCCCGATGACAGCTCAAAGATGGAGCCGACTGCCGCGATCGCAGTGATGCACGAAAGAGCTAAGAGTAAACCACTTTTCGGAGTTCCTGCCATCATACTGATTTTACTGCCTTTGGGGAAAATTTATGCTTGACTAATGCTTCATTTAGTGCAAGCTTGTTTTCTACTCTGTCTACAAACAGCACTCCGTTGAGGTGATCCATTTCGTGCTGAATTGCCCTCGACAGTAACTCTGTTGCTATCAGGGTTTGTGGGCGGCCGTATTCGTCGCGGTAGGAGACTTCAATGACTTCTGGGCGTTTGACTTCTAAATAAACTCCCGGAATGCTCAAACACCCTTCTTGCAAGATGCAGATATCGCCGCTGCTACTTTTGATGGTGGGGTTGATCAAAACAATTGGGGGTGTGGCGGGGTTTTCCGGGTCACAGTCGAGGACAATTACTTGTTTGTGGACTCCGACTTGGGGGGCTGCCAAACCGATACCGTCGGCACTGTACATGGTTTGCAGCATTTCTCGGACTAGCTGCCGAATTTCTGCATCGACGCTTTTGACGCGCTTGGCTGGCTGCCGCAGGACGCGATCGCCTAATGTGTGTATTGTTAGGGGCGGTTTTTCTAACTTTTTCTTTTCAATCAAGACCTGAGCCGTCATAGAACCTCGCGGGGTGTTTGGAAACCCCCAACTAAAGCTGTTGGGGAATGAAATTGGAAGCAATACTATTATTTTCAATATTAATCTAATTTTCAGTAGCCATGACTGGAAACACACCAAACCAACGGCCGGTTATTTCTCTGAGGCTTTCGCCTGTTGTAGTGGCGGTAGAGCTTTTAGGTGCGATCGCGCTTTTGCTGGCTGTTTTGCTCATCGTCAAGTTTTGGGCGGTTTTGCCCGATCGAATTCCGATTCATTTCGGCTTGGGGGGGCTGGCTGATGCTTGGGGCGACAAGGTGACGATTTGGATCGTGCCGGCGGTTGCTGCCATTATTTTTGCGGTTTTAACTGCGGTATCGCGCTATCCGCATACTTTTAATTATCCGGTACGGATTACTCCTGAGAACGCTCGCCGGCAATATATGTTGGGGCGAAGTCTTTTGGCTTGGCTGAAGGCCGAGATTTGCTGGCTGTTGGCGTTTGTAGTGCGGCAGCAAATTCTTGTCGCTTTGGGCAATGCTCAAAGGTTTAGTATCGAGTTACTTTTAGGGTTAGTTGTTTTGATATTTGGGACGGTTGGCGTGTATTTGCTCAAGGCTTATTTTGCTCGCTAGATGTAGGGCAAAAATCTTACATATACCTAAAAACTGGGTTTTTGGGTCAATTTTTAAGCGCAGTTAATAATATCTAACCTCTCACAAATAAAGTTACTTTGTAAGTAGTAATAAAATCATAAAAACTTTATGAGGAGTTTAGTAGTCCTCACGACCAACATTTTTGATGGCGGGTAATTGACTGGAGATGAGAGAAATCACAGGCGAGAGGTTTGTGCTACGGTAAACGCCGATCGACTAACCCATCAGATATGTTTGCTGATTGTTCATCGGCAATACTCGCAACCGTCGATTTTTTAAATCTGGTTCTAAGCCTAGTTCTTCCATTGGAATCACGCCCAACAAAACAGCCGAAACGCCTTCCGGTAATTCTAAACAATCAAATCTGCCCTCTCTGCCCTCTACAATAATTTGAGCGTCGGCAAAAATTTTACCTTTTTTGATGCCAGCGGATGTTTATACATCTCTTTCTCCTACTTGTTTTAACCCTAGCTGGCTAATAATAGGAGCGGGCAAGGAAAGCAGAGTTGCTCCGGTATCGACAACAACGTTATCGATGGTAACAGAGCGAACTTCCTCAGCACCAATGAATCCCCGTTCAGCCATAACTAGATCGATGCGATTCGTGACGGTGATTGTAGTGATTACTTGACCCATTTTTTTTTCTTGCAGATTGGGGAGTACCAGGGTCATAATCTGTTACCTCTTTGAGTATAATTAGTGGATATTTCTATTGTAATATTATCTAGAATACTGCTAGGTTAGTTAAAATCGTTTTAGTGATCGGCTAAAATTAGAATTTGCCTCAACGCATGACACCAGAAAACAACTCTTCTCAACCCAATCGCCCTGAGTCTAACGTGACTGTAGAAAGTCAGAACGGTGCGAGCCCTACTGTGCCACCAGAATCAGGGACAATCGTCGTTACTGCTGAACCGAAAAAACCGGTGCCACCGCCTCCAACTCGCAAGGTGTTTTTGCCGCAGCAGCCGGAACAAACGACTACTGAGAAGTCGGGATCGGTGCTGACGCTGGGGTTGATCGCAGCGATGATTTTTGGGCTCGCCAATGACAACATTTGGCTGGGCTTAATGGGCGCTGTCGGTGCGATCGGCATATCGCTGCGACTGATGTGGCCGAGTTGGGGCAAAATCTGGGCGCAGGTAATTCCGCCGACTTGGCGCACTTTGATAGTCGCCTGCTTTGGGCTTTTAGCTGGGATTGTTGGCTTGCTGATGCTCAGCGGTAGTAATACTGAACCGGGAAGCCGCAACATCCAAATCAACTGGGACGCCATCGGCGCTCTCGGCGAGTTGATCGGCGCTTTGGGCCAAATTTTGATCGCGATTTTGGGCGTTTATGTGGCTTGGCGGCAGTACGTGATCTCGAAAGATTTGACGATTCAGCAAAACAGAATTACGCAGCAGCAAACGATCGATGCTTATTTTCAAGGGGTTTCCGACTTGGCCCTTGACGAACAAGGGTTTTTGGAAGACTGGCCGCAGGAAAGGGCGATCGCAGAAGGCCGCACCGCTGCGATTATGAGCAGTGTAGATGCTGAAGGTAAAGCTAAAATTCTGCGGTTTTTGTCGCAGTCGAGATTGGTTACTCCTCTGAAGCGCGATCGGCTTTTAGGCCGTCCCATCCTTGACGGTGACGGCGGCTACGCTGAAGATAGGGATCACGGTATCCGCGTTATCGATCTCAATGTCATGTTAGCGGGTGCTGACCTGGCTGGCACTGATTTGCGATGGACGGATTTGAGCGAAGCCAACCTCGTCCGCGCCAATCTCAGCAAGTGCGATTTAGTGAAAGCAAACCTCTCGCGCGCTGTCTTGTATGACGCCAATCTCGCTCGCGCCGACATGAGAGCCGCCGCATTATTCTACGGCTCGGCAGAAACTGCATCCCCCCGCAGCCGTACCGAATTTCCCAACTATCAAACGGGCGAACATACCGGCGCTGTGGTGGAACGCGCTGATTTCACAGCTGTCAAGCGACTGTCGGACGAGCAGCGCTATTACTGCTGCGCTTGGTGTGGCTCGAAGTCGAGAG
This sequence comes from Microcoleus sp. POL10_C6, assembly GCF_036701585.1. Lineage (NCBI taxonomy): Bacteria > Bacillati > Cyanobacteriota > Cyanophyceae > Oscillatoriales > Microcoleaceae > Microcoleus > Microcoleus sp. POL10_C6. The sequence goes on from NZ_JAUBRB010000012.1 coordinate 11,628, forward strand.
AGACTATTCCCGGTGGCTGCGAAGGGATTCCCAATAAACTCGGACGTTAAGCCGGGACGGGTTAATTTTTGTAATTGCTATGTGGTTTCTGAGCCGATCGATAATGGCGATCGGGATGCAGGTAATTGCTCCTTTAGTCGGCAAGAAACTGCCCCTGTATGGGAGTCTGCCACCTCTAGATTTTGTAAGTGGCTGACTCCTCAAAAGTGGCTCGGCACTGTTTTCGCATTGGGACGGTAAATGGTACATCGAAATAGCTAATTTAGGCTACAGCTATACAGATGATGGACACCAGCATTCTGTCGCTTTTTATCCGCTGTTTACTTTGCTCATGCGCGACTTCACGACTCTGGGAATGCAAGTGGGATTAGCAGGGCTCATTAATTGTTGGGCGTTTTTGGTTGCATTATTGCTGGTTGCAAGCTGTTAGTAAAGTTGCGATGATTTAGGGCTGTGGCTATTTCGGGAATTTGCGAAAAAGGCTAAGCATTACAGTCAGCTATTTCGGTTTTTGCTCTTTAGCGCTACTGAGCAATTCCGGTGCTCTGCAATCGGTTCATCGCTACGTTTACGGCATTGTGTAGCTTTCAAGGGCACTCGGTTTAGTGTTGAGTAATCAGCCTTGTTTGGGATATGCTGTTATGACATTATTTGCTACATTCCTGCTGTACATGGCTGTTAAATTTACTGCGTGTAGGTAGCTTAAGATAGTTTTCCATTTTTGCACAAACTTAATTTACTCTATTTCCCAAGCTGCTTGAAAAAAGTCTCTTTCGCATAGCATAGCGTAGCGATAGGTTGCTTCTACTTCTGGCCCAGCATCTGCGTAGCGATCGACCAAACCTTCCAGGCGTTTTGCTAAAATCTCAAAATCCGGGCTGCTATAGGTGGAAATCCAGTCGCTAAAGGCGTGTTCCGGTATATTACCTGTAGCTAGCTGCTGTCCCAAAAAAGCATACAACCGCAAGCAAGGAGTCATGGCGGCTACTGTCAAACCTACACCACTCCCCCAGGCTGTCGCTAATAAAAAATCTGTGTAGCGGCGGGTAGCGATTCCCGGTTTTGCCTCTTGTAAGTTTACCCCCCATTTGGCTGCATATCCTTGATGCAAACGAAGTTCTTCTAAAACGCCACTACCGAGATTGTGGAGAATTTCAAACCCCCCCCAGTCGGGTGCTTTTGCCGCAGCGATGCTATAAGCGCGAGCGAAGGCTCCCAGAAAAAATGCGTCTTGTGCAACGTAATATGCAAAACTATTTTGGGGGAGGCTGCCGTCAGCAATGCCTCTGACAAAGGGATGTTGCAGACAAGCTTCGCTTAAGTCTTGATTTGCTTGCCAAAGATAATTGGAATTTGTCATGCAATTTTGAATCGATGGGTTATGATTGTAATTTTTATAGTCTGACTAAACATCTATGATAACAGATGTTTTCGCTGGGCGTGTGTCAGTCTTATGGTATCTTTTATTTTTCGTATTTAAGAAAATAGATAAGTGTTGGTACGCGGCTATTTGATGGACTGCTGTTGTCTGGCTCAAAGAGCGAAATTACCTGCCGAACATCTCTGGTGAAGCAGCCAGGGTGTTTTGGGAAAAAGAAACTTTTGATTTAACGGTTGAAAAGCCGATTTTTAAACAGAAACTGCAATGAACGATACACCTAAGTATTCCTTGGTAATTCCTATCTATAACGAAGAAGAAAATCTCGCTGAATTGTATCGGCGAATTAGTGCGGTGATGGATCGAATGGACGGCCCAGTAGAATTAATTTTAATTAATGATGGCAGTCGCGATCGCTCTCTCGAACTTTTGCGAGAATTGCACGAAAAAGACTCGCGAATTTGTTACCTCAGTTTTGCTCGCAATTTCGGCCATCAAATAGCTGTAACTGCTGGTTTAAACTTTTCTAGAGGTCAAGTTGTAGTCATCATGGACGGCGATTTGCAAGACCCGCCAGAGCTAATTATAGACATGGTAGAACAGTGGCGGCAGGGCTATCAAGTTGTTTACGCTCAACGCACTCAACGGCGTCAAGAAGGTTGGTTTAAGCGGTTGCCGGCTTATATGTATTATCGCATTTTGCGGAATCTTGCTGATGTTGATATTCCCATAGATACCGGAGATTTTTGTTTGATGGATAGGTGCGTGGTGGATGTACTCAACGCCATGCCAGAACGCAATCGTTACATTCGGGGATTGCGCGCTTGGATTGGTTTTAAACAAACGGCGGTTAAGTTTGAACGTGATCCGCGTTTTGCTGGCGATGTTAAGTATACCTTCAGTAAATCTTTTGCTTTGGCGATGAACGGTTTAGTGTCTTTTTCAAAAGTTCCTCTGCAACTGTCGATTTATTTGGGTTTATTTTCGGCTTTCGTGTCTGTTTTGATGGCTTTCTTGGTTTTGTATTGGCGTCTTTTCTCTGCAGGTTCGGCATTAACTGGTTTGACAATTGTGATTATGGCGGTTTTCTTTTTGGGTGCGGTGCAGTTGGTGAGTATTGGGATTTTGGGCCAGTATATAGGGCGGATTTATGAGGAGGTGAAGGGTCGCCCGCTTTATACGCTGGCAGAAGTGGCTGGTTTCGATCCCTTTCGTCAAAAAAATGATAAATAAGCAGGACTTTTTTACTATCTTGACGGCTTAAAGATAGCGGTTGTATGGTGCGTCTGCTGAATCACCTGAACCCTGAACCACATTCAAGATGCGGGTTGTTGATTCATTATTTTCTACTTAATTTCAGCCGATATAAACTCCTGATGCCATTGTTGAGCGACTCTATTCCAGCCAAATGAATCTTTAAGAGTTAATGCTTCCTGTCTTAAAGAGTCTTGTTTTTCAGGATTTTTTAGCAAGTCAATCACTGCTGTAATAAAAGCATTATTAGTTTCCTCATCGCCAGCAGGCCCCTTAATTCTGATACCTGATTTCACAGTGTCATCTAAACCTGCATAAGTTGTCACCACAGGAACACAACCAGCAGCTTGCGCTTTCCAAGCACTAATACAGAAAATCTCCGCAGCAGTATGACAAGGATAAACCCAGATGCCTGATTTGAATAATTCTTCCACTAACTCCTTGTGTCCAATCCTGCCATGTTCATAGACATTTTCCTGCTCGAAAAGTTGTAAAAGTTTTTGCTTTTTATCTGGTAAGTATGGAAATTTCTCAAGATAAGGTGAATTAATTAAAGCATCAATTCCTTGCCAACCATAAAAAATATGTAATTCAACATCGGGCACTTCTTTGAGAACTTGATCCCATTGAGTCAGTAAATTTTCAATCCCTCTTGCATAATCACTAATCGAAATTAGCCTTTTGGGATTTCTAGCAATTCCTGTTAAATTGAAATCTTCGAGATTAATCCCATTGGTTGTTAAAAAAATCTTGTCTTCAGGAATCCAGTCAGGCAGCAGAGACTTATGAAAATTTGACAACATAAAAAGTTTGTCAAAACTTGCCAGAAATTCCAAACGCTGAGACTCTTCTACAGGAGGAAATAATTGCGGGTTATCGTGCATCCATACAGCAGTTTTTCGGGCTTTCACTTTCATTCGCATAGGTTGTGTCCAAACACGATGAAAGATTAAGACATTAAAGTTATCTTGGGTATTGAATTTATCAACTGACTGATAAACTACTCCTTTATATTCCCCTTCCATATCACCGCAGCGATTAAAAACAGTAACCGCGTAGCCTAACTTAACGAATTCTTGACTTAAGTAAATAATCGCTTCTTCACTTCCGCCAATACCTTTATTCACAGATTGAGGAGACCAATCTTCTAGATGAAATGGAAAATTGGAATAAATTACAATTGAGTTATTGTCCCAGTTCATATTATTTGACTTTTCCAAACTTTTGACATAGATATTGTAGAGTAAAATTAGATATTTGTCAAACAAATCCCATCAATCAAGAGGATTTAATTTTGTGTCACTGACTCACACAACATTGTTAAGGTCGTTTTTTGATTGATACACACTTTTTCTATGACTGTCATCACATCATCAGCAAATAACTGTGCTGTTCGATCGCTGATGACAGGTTCTACATAAATAAAGTTGCAAAATAACTGCTCATTGAGGGTGAGAACACCTAACCAAAAACAATCCCCACCAATATGTTGAGGAGTGGCAAAGTATAATTCCTTGATTTTTAGCTTTTCGGCTTTATATCGAAATTTAAATTTGCCTCGATTGGAAATTGCAAAAAGATTATTCCTTCCCATAGTATCTTCTTTACTCACCATAGAGTTAATAACGAGTTCCTTGATTGTATCTATGTCAAGATTACGTAATTTACTTTGTAGTAGTCTAGTTATATGGACACCGCTAATTAAAGAATCATGTATGTGGGATTTACATTCTCTAGCTAAATCCCAAAAAGATGTCTTTGGCTCAATTAACTGATTAAAACCCAGCACAGATATAAAACAACCGAGATTTTGATCTGTGATTTCAGGCTCACAATATTTTCTCAAATCTACAGGTAAACCATAGGAGAAATTTACCTGTGTATCTATTGATAGTAATTTGCCAGCAGCAAATAGCATAGCCGCACACATAGCACCATGCACAGTTGTTTTTTCTTGTTTGCATTTATCAATGAGTATCTTAGTTTTTTCTTGACTAAGCATTCGCGGTAACATCCGAGTTAAACGTTCGTGGGCCGATGCTTGATGTTCAATAATTGTGGTGGTAGAGTGGGTTGTGCAGTTGCGAGTAGATGATTTTCCCTTGGTTCTTTACTGGGAATATTATAAGTAACTAAGGTTTCTATGGGAGGAATAAATTCTAGTGATTCTACAGGAAATATATTCTCTCCTTCCTGATTGTTTTGATAATAAAATAACAAATCATCAATAAAACGCATACATGATATGCCATCTACAATTCCATGATGAAAGGTAATAATCACTTCACAGCTATTTTGATGTTGATGAGAATACAAAAGAGTTAGGCGACACAGAGGATTATTGCCTGTTGTAAATTTTGTATGTAGTTCTTTTTCAGCAATTTTAATTGCTTCATTTTCATCTTGTTTGTATATAACTTGTACCGGAATTTCCGTTATTCCTGTCGATTGAAAATATAATCCATCCTCAGACTCAACAATGTAAACTTGGAGCATGGGATGACGCTGTTGGACTAATTTAAGAGCTTGTTTAACAAGCTCTGGTGTTAAAATTCCTTCCAGATAAACAACATTTACAATTAGTCCGCCTCCCACCTCATGGCTTAGCGCCATCGACATTTCTACCAAACCAAGTTTTCTGCTGAAAGATTTCATTTTGATTTTCTCTCATTTCAAAGTTTATCTACATTTCTGCAATTGCTCAAGTATCCAAAATTGAGTTGTTTGTAAGTTAGTTTTTTCATCAACGGCAGGTTCTTTAATTAGGCTCCCTGATTTCACAGTTTCATTTGTGTAACTAACTCAATACTTCGGACAGTTTTTGATTGTCAACGGCATAATTAGGGTTTGAGCCAAGTCACGACTCAGGAAAAATCAACGATTGCAGCCATTTTACCCCAAAGTGTCAGAACTATTGTAACTGACTCATCTGGGAGTGTGACAAAGAGGCCTAGGAACTACACTAAATAAGGGTTGCAGTTTGTATACCCTGTTGAGAAAAGCAAAGTTTATTGGGAGTTAGGTTCATTAATTCTGGCACATCTACTGAATATTGAGCCAGATAATGGACTCACAGCTCTCCATCTCAACCAGCGCCAAAGGTACTCCGTCTGCGATATTTTTTTCTGTTCTTTAGGGCGATATACATACAGCAGTTTTCGCGGTTATGAGGTACAATAGCAACCGCTAGCCAACCAATTTATTAAATGCTGAGGATTTATTAAATTTATGGCAACTGCTATTATTAGATGAATCATAGATGCGTTAGTTGGAGCGGGAGCATCTCAATGAAAGCAGCCAAGCCCAAAATTGGAGTTAGGAGCCAGGAGCCAGTAGTCAGGAGAAAAGAGTCAGAAGGAAGGAGGAAGAAGAAGTGTTGGCGTTGCTGAACTTTAGTATGAATGTACATTTTTTAATCTTTGCCGAAGACAGACTTTTTGTGCCTTGGAGTCTTTTCGTAGAACTTAATTCATACCGTCAATCAGCAATGCCGTTGAAGTTAGTAATGTGTTTGCCCGGGTTGCGCCTGAACAGAAACTGCGACTGGTGGAAGCTTTGCAGTCCAAGGGTGAAATTGTTGCCATGACCGGAGATGGGGTCAATGATGCCCCAGCACTAAAGCAGGCGGATATTGGCATAGCGATGGGGATTACAGGCACGGAAGTTGCCAAAGAAGCGGCGGATATGGTGTTGACCGATGATAACTTTGCCTCCATTGAAGCCACCATAGAAGAAGGACGCACCGTTTATGGCAACCTGCTGAAAACCATTGGGTTTATCCTACCCGTCAATGGTGGAGAAGCGCTGACCATATTGGTGGGAATCTTGGCGGGTACCACCCTGCCAATTTTGCCGATGCAGATTCTCTGGGTGAACATGGTGAGTTCCGTCGCCCTAAGTGCCACTCTAGCATTTGAGCCAAAATCGGCTGAGACTATGCAGCGATCGCCCCGCCGCCCCAATGAACCCCTATTAACGAAAAAATTGCTGTGGCGCATCCTGATTATTTCTATCTTCAATCTCATTGCTGTACTTGGCATTTTTGAATGGGCTTCACAAGCCACAGGTAATATTAATTTGGCTCGGACAATGGCAGTCCATACGCTGGTTTCCGCAGAAACCTTTTACTTATTGAGTATTAGCCAATGTATTCCATCTCTGTTTGCGTATTTAAAAGATCGCACTCAATAAATTGCTGTTATTCCTGCGATCGGTGTGGGTTGTGTGTTTATATTTCAAGTTTTCTTTAGCCAGTTGAGTTTCCTAAACCCGCTATTTGCTACCCAACCGCTTAGTTTTATCCAAGCTCTCATTTGTATCGGTGCAGGGATTCCAGTCATTGTGCCTGCTATGTTTTTAAAGCGGTTGGCTCCTCTTGCTTAAAGTGATAGCGATCGTCACTTTAATTGGTGCGGCTGGAATTTATGCGTTTGAGCGCGAACTTCCTAATCGATCGCGCTAAGCTGTGGAGCATTTAAATGAGTAACGAGGCTTGTATCGTGCGTCAGGAGTGCACACTTACGCGCTTATGCGGGAAACACTTCTGTAATGACGCACCCTACTATCGTCTTTTAAATGCCGAACAGCTTAGACCTGTGAATTGCTAACCTGGGATTTGAGCATGAGGTCGATCGCTCTCGATGCGATAGTAGAGAAAAGATTATGTCTGTCCAATTATAGATCACCTTTTACTCTAAACTCTTCCAAGCGAGAGATGATTTTTGATTTTTTGAAATTTACTATAATACTACCCTCTAACCACTCAAATAAAAAAATTAAAATAATGGAAAAAACAAGCCGAATAAATTCATGACAGGGAATCAAAAAACAACTTGCTCTAGGATAAATATCTGATTGCACTGTGCAATAGTGCCGACACTTTTTCTATAGTACCATGGCTAATCTTCTATGACTTTGAGCCACTTTGGATAATTAAATCAATGTCATGTCCACTCCTGACTTGCATTTAATTCGACTTTTTTATGTTCCTTGCCCTCTAAAGCTTGTAGTATCGTCCCCCAAAAATCCCCGCACTATTGAATGTTAACCTGGTTCTATTTATTACATTGACACGAGAAACTCATGGAAAACACATTGTTCGATCGCACATTCCGCGATAGCGAAGGTCAAATTGTTATAGCTCAGATGCCCAATCTACCACTGAGTGTCGGGATTGTAGCTAGTTTATTAACGCTCATTGTTACAACAGGTCAAATTAATTTAGGGTTGCAGCTAGTAGCCTTTGGCTCTTTGTTTACTTGGGCTTGGGAAGAATTATTTCAAGGCGTTAATTACTTTCGTAGAGCATTAGGTCTGATTGTGCTTGTTGGTCTAATTGTGGGGAAACTTCAATAATTAGGTAAGCATAATACCAATTTTTTATGAGGTTGCATAGAATCCGATCCCCCCTAGCCCCCCGCCGGAGGGGGGGACAAGATTCTTCTCAAAGTCCCCCAACAACCAGGGGGATTTAGGGGAATCGAGATATGTGCAACTTCACATTAAATTGGTATAAATCAAATCAATAAGGTATATAACCCTGGGAGCATCTCAATGAAAGCAGCCCAGCCCAAAATTGGATTTTTGAGGGAGGAGTTTTGAGGCTCTCTTGCTGCGGGGAAAGAGGAAGAAGGAAGGAGCCAAAATAAGTGTTTTTACAAATATGAGATGCTCCCTCCCGATCGCGGGCATGGTGATCAGTCTTCTGAAGATTGATGAAATGCGTGGCGAAAAGACAGAACAACCTTCTGGTTGATGAAGAAGCTAGTTGGCTTGAGGTTTCGGTTAAGATATTTTGTTTTAAGTCTCTGGGAGAGCAATTATGAAAGGTTTAAAGGGAAAAAACGCACTCATTACTGGAGCGAGTTCAGGCATTGGGCAGGCGATCGCCATTCGTCTCGCCCAAGAAGGTTGCAACATTGCCGTTAACTATCGCAAAAGCTTAGAAGAGGCAGAAGATACTGAAGAAATAGCTCTGCAAAAAGCCTGTGGACAAGCATCGGAATGCGGGGTTGAAACGCTATTAGTTCAGGGAGATGTCTCCACAGAAGACGACATCCTTCGTATGGTGAATACTGTCATTGATAAATTTGGTAGTCTGGATATCCTAATTAATAATGCTGGGATTCAAACAGAAAGCGCATCCCATGAAGTGCCAACCGATGAATTCGATCGCGTGATGGCAGTCAATTTGCGAGGTGCATATCTCTGTGCGCGGGAAACCATTAAGCATCTATTGAGTGAGCAGCGCTCTGGGGTGATTATCAATATTTCGAGTGTGCATGAAATCATTCCTCGCCCGATGTATATCAGCTATTCCATCAGCAAAGGCGGCATGGGAAATTTAACGAAAACCCTAGCGTTGGAATACGCAAACCGAGGCATCCGCGTCAATGCTATTGCGCCCGGTGCAACAATTACACCGATTAATGAAAGCTGGACGGAGAATCCAGAACAAAAGGCAGTAGTGGAAAGCCATATCCCAATGGGGCGGGCAGGTACATCGGAGGAAATGGCTGCAGCAGCGGCATTTCTGGCATCAGATGAAGCGGCTTATATTACGGGACAAACGCTCTATATTGATGGTGGATTGACCCTCTATGGTGACTTTCGCGAAGCTTGGTCTGCCTAAACTGACAATGAACCACTTGCTGAGTTGCGGAATGACTGTGAAATGCTCAAATTGAAGGAGAGGTTTTATAATAAACAATTCTTTTGAATAAATTTAGGCTCGATCGCAGCGAGCCTAAATTTGCGTTAAATATCGCCTTGATTATGAACCGCAGAGGGCGCAGAGGACACAGAGAGGGGAGAAGAGTATCAAGGAGATATAAAAAAACCCCCTATTTCGTATTACTTGTAACTAGATTCCACCAAGATGACAGGAATAGGACTGGTTTCTAAGACGGCTTGAGAAACTGAACCTACTAGCACTTGTTCCCAAGGTTGATGCCCTCGTTTCCCGATCGCAATATATGCCACTTGCCGAGCTTGCGCCACGCGGATAATCTCCTCTGGAACTGTACCAGAAAGACTCAGGAACTCATAGCGAATATCTGATAATATTCGTTGTGCTTGTTGTTGTAATTGTAAGTTTGTGCTTTGATCTCCCACATTATCTACATACAAAACAATCACATCCCCATCACTGCGCCGAGCTAAGTCTGCGGCTTTAGTTAAAACATCTGTTGTTAGGGGGGAAGCGTCTACTGCGGCGAGAAAAACTGGACGACCGAAAATAGCTACTTTGGTAGGGTCAACTTCGCCTTTTTCTAATAGTTTGGGGGCAAAAGTGGGAATTGCCCAAGCACCCAAGGGAGCTGTTACTAAAATTGAGAGGGCTGCGATCGCCAAAATCGTCTCGCCACCAGCAATGCCCTGAGCTAGGGGAATTGCCCCAATTGCCGCCTGTACCGTTGCCTTAGCGGAATTTCCTGCTAGCAAAAACAGCCGTTCTTTCCCAGTCCAATTACTACCTAAAGTGGAAAGATACCAACCGAGCGATCGCCCAATCAGAGTCCCGATCGCCAACACCAACAGACCAACCAGCAAGGTATTGCCTAATACATTAAGTTGAATACTGGCTCCCAGCAGCACAAACAAAATAATTTCGGCGATCGTCCACAAACTGTCAAAGCCACCCCGCAATCTTCGTGCTAAAGGCACATCCAACTCTATCAGGAAAAACCCCGCCGCCATGACAGCTAAATAGCCAGAGAAAACCGGAATATGTTCGGCTGATACTACCAGCCCTAGGGCAAAGCCAGCAGCCACTAGGGAGTCCTGAACCGCAGTTTGAGTCCAGTTTTGGTTGACTAATAGTGACACCAAAAGTCGAGCAGCAACCCATCCCAACAGCACCCCCAAGGTAATTTGGATGATGATTTGAAATGGCAGCAATTGCAGAGGGCTGAGGGTGATTCCTCCCAGCAGGGTAATGGCTGTAGCTTTCCCTTGGGACAGAAATGCTAGCAGTAGGCTAAACACTAGCAAAAGCAATACATCGGACAAGGCACTTCCCGTCAGAATCGCATCGGGAATTCCTTTTTTTACTCCCCAACCTAAACTTTTTAACCGCAGCATCCCGGGAACAATTACTGCTGGAGATTCCGCGCCAATGATGCAGCCTAGCAGTAGCCCCGTCAAAAAATCAAACTGAAGTAGGCACATCGCAGCGACAGCAATAGAAATAGCCTCGCAAGCTGCTGGCAGAAAGCCTAATCGCAGCGCCACGGTTCCTTGTTGGGATAGCTTTTCGCGATCGAGTCCTAATCCCGCCTTCATCAAAATCACCATCACGGCAATGGTGCGAAGGGAATTCGCAGCGGCCAAAACCTCTGGGCTAATGACATTCCCCAGTTGCGGGCCTAATAAAATGCCCACCAGCACCATACCTACGAGTGCTGGAGCTTTCAGCCGTCGAGCAATCTGCCCGACAAAAAAGCCCATTAATAAAATCCAGATCATACTTTCTAACATCACGCCACCTTGAAGCTGAATGGATAAACGTGACTTGTAGGGGAAAGATCGATCAAGGCATCCGCACCATCCTACCCTTCCGCCACAAGTCGGAACAGTAGGAGCCATCAGCCTTTTAAACGTTATGAAGATTATTAATAACGCAGGGCGGTTTCGGCGAGCTCCATCGCCATCATTACTTTTATACCACTATTGAAGCTGATAAGCTGTTCGGCATTTAAAAGACGATATTATGGTGCGTCAGTACAGAAGTGTTTCCCGCATAAGCGCGTAAGTGTTCACTCCTGACGCACCCTACAAGCCTCGTTAGTTGTTTAAATGCTCCACAGCTTATTCCATTTCCGTGCCTCCCGGAATGCCTACCCTTGTTCATAGACTTCGACGGTTTGAACCTATCTTTTTGGGATGGAAACTAGCTCATATCCTGGAAGGAATGCTATAGCAATCCTTCCAGGATTCTTACAAAGATGTAGGGGTAATGCCTTTCTTTGCCTACCCGGCTCCATGGGGGCAACCACGGGGGGTTTGCCCCTACAAGAATTACACAAATGATGCGAGCGAGGATTGCTATAGGTAATTGAGAACGGTGCAATATCTCAGTTATATTGGATTTTGCCCAAAATTAAATAACTTTCCTTCTCCTAGCTTTTTATCAATTTATAAGGGCGATAGTTTGCCTAATTTCGCTCGATCGCCTCGCAGCATCTGCCACCTTCAAAGCGTACAAACTACTGGCAGTATTCACGTACAAAGGCGTACCGTTTGACAAATATTCCAACACCATATCGGTGTCTTTGGCAAATAAACCGCGCCGCGTTCCTACTTTGAGGTTGCGCCGATTTTCTCCCTGAATTAATTGACCTGATTCGGAAGTAAAAACCAGCGTTCCTGTTTCTCCGTAGATGGTAAAAATGTTTTCCGACTGCCAAAAAGTTTCTCCTTTTCCATAAACAGCTTCAGCGACAACCCCATTGGCAAAGCGCAACTGTGCGTTGCACAAACAAGCTTTGTAGAAATCCGGCTGACTGTCCCAAAATTGAGCTTGACAGTTAACGCTTGCCACTTCCCCGAACAAATCAGTAAATCGGTGGAGTCGCGAAATTGCACCAACTAACGGAAAGCCAAAGAGGGAATGTTGATAAGTCCACCGCTGCGCCGCTGGATGTTGAGGAGTCATAGTAATGTAGCGGGCGTAAAAAACTTTACCGATTAAGGGCAAAGATTCTTTGATTGCTTGGTGCAACCCGCCTAACAGTTCGATGTGTTCGATGTGGAGGAGTTTTTGCTTTTGGGCGGCAAGTTCGATCGCCCTTTCTGCTTCAGATACGTCTAAAGATAGAGGATATTCCACCACAACGTGCTTGTCATTTTCGAGCGCGGCCAGGACGATCGCCCCGTGATCCCGGTTCACCGTACAGACAATCACCAAATCTAAATCGTCTCTTTCTACCAGCTTGCGCCAGGAAACCGCAGCTTCTGCCCCGAAGCCTTGACAAAATTCTGCGGTTTTCTCCGGGGTGTGGCCCGCAACCGCTACCAAGTGCGATCGCCCATCAGCTTGAATTGTCTCGGCCCTCAACTTAGCGGCAAAACCAGTACCCACAATTCCCACGCGAATTGGAGAATTAACCGAAGAACCAAAGCGAGTATCAATATTAGTCATGGGATTTGAGATTTAAGATTTTAGATAGTTACAGACTTGCGCTGCTGGGGTTTAGGGTTCTATCGCCCCGATTTTAAGCTGTGGTTGTGGTGCGATTTATTCGATCGAGCCTTCAACACCCAAGTTTTGATGCGATCTAACTATACATTTCAGTGCCTGCTGGGACTTGCCTTGCACCAAGTCTTGCGGAAACTCGATCGACACACCGCATACCAACAACGTGGTTTTTGTGCTGTAGGGCTCAAAACAGGATTTTTCCTGGAAACCGGATTATTTCGCGCAAGTCTTGCGGCAACAGTATCACAAGGCTGGACCCAAGATAGGTATAAGTAATCAAGATGAAATTAGAAAAAGTTATAACTAATCCCATTCAAATGTTTTGTAAATAAGTGTGTCAACCTCCCTTCTATCCCCTACTATCATAGAGGGAACGAACCTAAGACCTAACCTCAAAGCTAATAGAGCCTTGAAGTTTGCATTAGGAAAAATTATCAATCTTGTTGAATTTTTGAGAGGATTTAGTGCATGGCAACTTACAAAGTTACCCTCATCAGCGAAGCCGAAGGAATTAACCAGACCATTGACGTTGATGACGATACTTACATTCTTGATGCTGCAGAAGAAGCAGGACTCGACCTCCCGTACTCTTGCCGCGCTGGAGCTTGCTCCACCTGCGCCGGCAAAATCACCAAAGGCGAAATTGACCAATCCGACCAATCTTTCTTGGACGACGACCAAATCGAGGCCGGATTTGTCCTCACCTGCGTCGCATATCCTAAGTCTGACTGTACGATCGAAACTCACCAAGAAGAATCGCTCTACTAAGAAAGGACGCTCTGCGTGATACCCTAAGAAACCCGGTTTCTCGTTTCCAGAATTAAGCTGAAATACGGCAATTATGTTAAGAAACCGGGTTTCTGTGTCTAACATTGCAACAAAGCCGCCAGCAGTCTGTCACTCCCAGCTATGAATTCATAGCTGTTTGAGCAGATAGCTGACCAAATAATTTTAGATTTTAGATGGCAGATTTTAGATTAACTGTGAAACCAATCTAGAATCCAAAGTCTAAAATCTAAAAGTTTTACGGCTGATATTTAGTCCGCAAAGGCGGGCTTTGTTTGTGTAGTGGGGAATTAAATCGCCGCCTCTTATGCCGAGTGCGATCGACTATTCGCGCCAAAATGTAATGTTATCGCTGAGCGGCACAACTTGAGCGCCGGGAAAATAAAAGCTGAGAATTTGAGATCCATTCCAGCCCAAATTAGCCAAATTGTAAGAACCAGTCTGACTCATTCCCACTCCGTGCCCGAAACCGCCTCCGACAAAAGCATAACCGTTGAGAGTTTTGTCTGGATTGTAAATTGGTTCTAGGTAAAAAAGCGTGCTAATCGGCGGGTAAAAAGCATTGCGAATCTCGTCTTTGTCGATATCGATGGGGCCCAAGTCAGTTTGAACCTTCATTTGCAAAACTCGACCTGCGGGCGACCTTTCTACCACTTCCACCTGAGTGACAGTTTTCAAATTAGCCATCGGGTGCTGTTTCTTCTGAAGATACTGTTTGAGAAATCCACCAATCGCTGTCAAAGAAGCGGGTTCGCGCCACCGAAAAGTGTCTTCTTTTTCCTCATTAAACCCTTTTTCCAAACTGATAAAGCGACGGAAATTGTTTTCGTCAGACAAACTCTGCTTGGACAAATCCCAAATATTATTAGGCGAATCGACGATCGATCGCAAATATGGACGTTCCGCGCCCTGCCACACATCGTTAAAAGAGGCTGTCACGCCGCCGCTAGACGCGGAATAGAGCGCGTCTACTAGCTGATTTTCGTAAGTTAGCACCAAACCGCTCGTTTGGGCGATCGCCTTATCACTTTGCGGGTAAACCTCGGTCAAACCCTTATAAACTTGACAGTTAACATCAGCGCACAACTCATAATTATCCACAGCAAACCGGCGCAAATTTCTCAGGGCGTAGGTTCTCGCTAAAATAGTTTGAGCGACAATCGCAGCGTAAGGCGAAAAAGCCCCAATTTCGTGAGGAACAACACCCCGCAAATAAGTTTCGGTCAGCACTTTATTTACCAAAGTATAAGTGCCGTAAGAATTTTTTTGCAGGTGCAAACTGCCGCCATAACGGTGAGTTTGTTGAATTGCTTTTTCTGGTTCAGTAGCTGTCGCTTCTTGGGTGGTTTGTTGCAATACCTCAATCACATTTTTCCCGGCCGTCACATCCAACTCATTGCGGTTGAAACGAAAGCCGTTTAAAACCCAAAATGCCTGGGGTACTTGTTTAAAAACTTTGGAATCCAAAAAAGCTGTTGTGTTCCCTTGAGCTTGCAAACTTTGCAACAGCCAGCGCCGCACCAAAGGAGAGTTGTAAATATCTCTTTTGGCCCAAACTTGCCAGCGAAAAGGTTGAGCAATTTCTACCTCAATTCCCTGGGCGCGCCACTGATTGGCGCTATCTTCTGCACTCTCGAAACTGCGGTGGGAGCTCAGAACAACTCGTTCTTCTACTAATGGCGCTTCCAGAGGTTTCGGGGCTATTTCTAGCTTGACGCTAGCAGCCGTTTTGGTTTCTATGCCTTGAGGAGTTTTGTAACTCAATGTTAAGCTGTCGCCCGGTAATGCTTTCAGCGTCAGTTTGTCGGTTGCTTTGGTGCCAAACCGCTGCACTACGCCGATTTTGATGGGTCTATTTTGGGGAGTTTGGGCGTATCCCGCAGCGCTGAAAAGAGGCAACAGGCACAATGCGGTGAAAACAGTCCTAGAAATGCAGCTAAACCATTTGTAATTGGGAGTTGGAGGTGCTTGAGCGAACACGGTTATCTGTCTCGCGATAGTTGAAATTGGGGGATTTTTGATTGTACGTTAGCACATTTGGCCGCTGCTATAGGGGAATTGCCGAAGATAAGCTGGTTTAATAGGCAGAATTCTGTTAAGTCAGGACTTACGCCACACCAAAGAAACCGGGTTTTTTACCGAGTGTGCGCGCTGCAACTGGTCTTTTCGTAAAAAACCCGGTTTCTGGACCCCCTGCGGTAAATCTGTCATGGCGGGTGAAATGCAGCATTCGCAAAAGTTGCGATCGCTTTACATTCTGTTACACGGTCAGGTTTATTTGCACCTACCGACTGATTGGCTAATCATTTTTTCTGAGCACTAATCTCATCGCAGAGGTGTTTCTCGCTTTCATCAGCATTATTCTGCAAATAGTCGTGCAGCCAATCGCAGCCTTGCACCAGCATTTCATCTAAACTTCTGATTTGCCACAACCGGGCTGTATTGTCCCATGATGCCGTAGCGATATATTTGCCGTCGGGACTAAAACTGACACTAAATACTGCATCTTGATGTCCTTTAAATTCTTGTATCAGCTTGCCCGTAACATCCCACAATCGGGCTGTTTTGTCCCATGATGCCGTAGCGATGTATTTGCCGTCGCGACTAAAACTGACACTCGATACCCCTTCTTGATGTCCTTTAAATTCTTGTATCAACTTACCCGTGACATCCCACAACCGGGCTGTTTTGTCCCATGATGCCGTAGCGATGTATTTGCCGTCGCGACTAAAACTGACACTCCCTACCGCATCTTGATGTCCTTTAAATT